>DATHJM010000408.1:0-23967 GCA_035489775.1 Burkholderiales bacterium | reverse complement strand
GCACTCTTCGCTGCGCTGGTCTGTGGCAGCACGGCGGCCCAATATCCCTCGCGCCCCATCCGCCTGCTCGTGCCGATTCCGCCGGGGGGCGGCCCGGACATCGTCGCGCGTCTGATCGCGCCCAAGGTCGGCGACGCGCTCGGGCAACCGGTGGTCGTGGAGAACCGAGTTGGCGGCAACGGCAATCTGGCCGGTGAGCTCGTCGCAAGGTCGCCTGCCGACGGCTACACGCTGCTCCTCGGCATGGACAGCCTGATGGTGATCAATCCGCACCTCTATGCGAAGATGCCGTTCGACCCCCAGCGGGACCTCGCACCGGTGGCGAGCCTGGTGTCGAACGGGTTTTTCATGGCGGTCAATCCGTCGGTGCCGGCGCAGACATTTCCGGAGTTCGTCGAATACGCGCGCCGCGCCAAGCCACCGCTGCAGTACGCCTCTGGCGGGAACGGCAGCCAGCATCACCTCACCATGGAGCGCTTGAAAGCGCGCGCCGGGATCGACATGATCCACATTCCGTACAAGGGCGGGGCGCCGGCGACCACGGCGACGGTCGCGGGCGAGGTCGCGGTGATGATGTCGGGTACGTCCACCGCGCCTCAGATCAAGGCGGGCCGCTTGCGCGCGCTCGCCTTCACCGGCCCGGCGCGCTCGCGCATCTTGCCCGACGTGCCGACGATTGCCGAGTTCTATCCCGACTTCGTCATGGTCCAGTGGTACGGTTTGTTCGCGCCGGCCGGGACACCCGAAACCGTGCTCGCCCGCCTGCGCGCGGAAGTGAACAAGGCGCTCCTCGTTCCCGACGTCAGGGAAAAGCTGACGAACGCGGGCGGCGTCGAGCCCTGGATAACCACGCCCGAGGAATTCGCCGCGGAGATCCGCAGCGAGCACGCGAAATACGCGAAGCTGGTGAAGGACGTCGGCGCGAAGGTCGATTGAAGGAGAGTGCATGAGATATCGGTACTGGACGTTCGTCCTGCTTGCACTGTGCGGAAGCGCGTTCGCCCAGACCGCCGCGAAGGTCGAGAAACGCAACATGGAGCTGGTGGGCTCTCACGACTTGCAGGGCCGCAGCGCTTACCAGCCGCTCGTCCACAGGCAAGGTGGTCGCTGGATCGCCTACATAGGTCATCACGGCGGGGTCTCGCGCAATCCTCTGAGCGGCGCGGAGGAGCCCAACGGCACTTCGATCCTCGACGTGAGCGATCCGAAAAGCCCGCGCTATCTCGCCCACGTTCCGGGCGAGGCGGGGAAGGACGAGGCGGGCGGCGCGCAGATGGTGCGCGTGTGCGACGGCTCGGAGCTCCCCAAAGGCGACAAGAACAAGGTGTATCTGCTGCGCAGCTACGGCGACACGGCGCATGAGATCTGGGACGTGACCGACCCGGCGAAGCCGGCGATCCTCGCGACCGTCGTCGGCAAGCTCAAGGGCACGCACAAGAGCTGGTGGGAGTGCGATACGGGAATCGCGTTTCTCGTCTCGGGCGCCGAAGGCTGGCGGGCGCGGCGCCACCCGCAGGTCTACGATCTCTCCGATCCCGCAAAGCCCGTCTTCATCCGCAACTTCGGGTTGCCGGGGCACGAGCCTGGCGCGAGCGGACCCGTGCCGAGCACGCTGCACGGACCCATTTCGACCGGCGCGAAACACAATCGCGTCTATTTCGCCTACGGTGCAAACAGCAAAGGCGTCCTGCAGATCGTCGACCGCGAAAAGCTCCTGAACGGCCCGAAGGAGCCCACGCCCGAGAACCTCGTCTATCCGCAGATCGCGCGCCTGGACTTCCCGCCGCAATTCGGGGCGCACACCACCTTCCCGGTGCTCGGCATGCAGGTCGCGGAATTCTCGAAGGACAAGGATGCGCGCCAGCGCGATATCGTCGTCGTCACCGGGGAAACATTCCGCAACGAATGCCAGGAGGCACGCCAGATGGTCATCTTCGTCGACGTCACCGACGAGACGCGGCCGGTCGGCGTGTCGAGCTGGGCCGTGCCCGAGAAAAGCGGCGATTTCTGCAGCCGCGGCGGGCGCTTCGGCACGCACTCCTCGAACGAGAGCTTCGCCCCGATTTACTATCGGCGTATCCTGTTCTTCGCGCACTTCAACGCCGGGGTGCGGGCCCTCGACATCCGCGACCCGTTCCATCCGAAAGAAATCGCGTATTACATTCCGGCGGTCACGGCAAAAACCGAGAAGCGCTGCGTCGGCAAGGGGGCGGAAGAGCGCTGCAAAATCGCGATCCAGACCAACAACGTCGAGGTCGACGAGCGCGGCTACATCTACGCGGTGGACCGCGCCAACACCGGTTTGCACATTCTGCGGCTCACCGGCGCCGCACGGGAGGCAATGAAATGAAATCCTATTGGCTGCGTTCGGACGCGGGCAAAACCGCTGTTGAATTGCGCGAGGCGCCGACACCCGAGCCCGGCGCGGGACAGATTCTCGTGCGCATGCGCGCGGCGGGCCTGAACCGCGGCGAGCTGATCGTCGGGCACAGCGTCAAGGCGGGGGGGCCGGCGAAAGCCGCCGGCGCCGAGGGGGCAGGTGAAGTCGCGAAGCTCGGAGCGGCCGTCTCCGGCTTCAAGACGGGCGAGCGCGTCATGGGCCGGTGCGCCGGATCGTTCGCCGAATACTCGCTTATGGACGCGCGCGAGGCCGTCCCGGTGCCTGCGAATCTCACCTGGGAGGAGGCCGGGTCGGTCCCGCTCGCCTTCATGGTGGTGCACGACATGCTCTTTGCCCAGGGAAAGCTCAAGGCCGGGGAATGGCTGCTCGTCACCGGCATATCGGCCGGGGTCGGGGTCGCTGCGCTGCAGACCGCCAAGGCGCTCGGCGCCAGGGTGATCGGCACTTCGGGCTCGGCCGAGAAACTCGAAAAACTGAAAGCGATGGGCCTCGACGTCGGCATCCGCACGCGCTCTGGGGATTTTGCCGAAGCAGTCATGAAGGCGACGGAAGGCAAAGGCGTCAATCTCGTCGTCAACAACGTCGGCGGCTCGGTGTTCGCCGAGACCCTGCGCGCGCTCGCCTACGAGGGCAGGCACGCCACCGTCGGCTACGTGGACGGCGTGCTGAAAAGCGAACTCGACATAGAGGCGCTGCACACCAAGCGCCTGACGCTCTTCGGCGTGTCCAACCGCCTGCGCAACGCCGAGCAGCGCGCCGTCACCGTGCGGGGCTTCACCGCCGATATCCTCCCCCTCATCGCCGCGGGGAAGATCCGGCCGCTCGTCGACCGGGTGTTCCCGTTCTCCGAATTACCCGCGGCCAAGAGCTACATGGAATCGAACGCCCACCTGGGCAAGATCGCGGTGCGCATGGATTGAAACCGGGGACAGACCACGGTTTGGCACTCGAGCAGTCGCTGCAGTAAAGCGCTGCCTGCCGCCGACGGAAAACCGTGGTCTGTCCCCGGTTTTATTTCTATTTTCCCTGGAACACCGGCTTTCTTTTCTCCATGAAAGCGCGCCGGCCCTCGATGTAATCCTGGCTCTCGAAGCACGCTTTGACCAACGCCGCGCACGCTGCCGCGTCGAACGTCGCGCTTGATTTCAGCAGCTCGCGGACTGTGCGCTTGGACGCGCGGATCGTGAGAGGCGCGTTCTCCGAAATCATCGCGCAATACTCGAGGACGAGCGATTCCAGCTCCGCGACCGGCGCGACGCGGTGCACGAGGCCCATCGTTTTCGCCTCTCCGGCGCTGAAATGGCGCCCGGTGATGAGCACTTCGCGCGCGTAGGCCGGTCCGACCGTGTCGACCAGGTTCTTCAGCGCCAGGGCGCGGTAGCCCAGGCCGAGCTTTGCCGCGGGGATTCCGAGCTTCGCATCATCGGCGGCAATCCGCAGGTCGCAGCAGAGCGCGATGTTCACGCCCGCGCCAAGGCAATAGCCGCGGATCATGGCTATGATCACCTTGTCGCAGCTCTGGAGGCGCTCGGCCACGCGGCCGGCGATCTCCTCGTAGTACTGGATTCCCTCGGCGCTCGAGCGCTGCTTCTCGTATTGCGAGACATCCGCGCCGGAGACGAAGGCCTTGTCGCCCTCGCCCTTGAGCACGATCACGCGGACTTCGGGATCCTGCTCGAAGCGGTCGAGGGCCTTGGGGATCGCCTCCCACATGTCGATGGAAATGGCGTTCCTTCGGGCCGGATTGTTGAACGTGAGCCAGCCTATCGGCCCCTGTTTTTCGGCGATGAGGCGCTCGGAGAGCGCGCCTGCGGCGAGGGCCGGCTGCTTCCGGAGGGCGAGGAGCTCTTGCTGGGTCATGATGAGCCTTGTGCTCTGAGCGAAGACCGCGATTGTAAGCCGTGCCGCGGCGGCGCGACAGGGTTTCCCGATTTCATTCGGGTTTCGCCCCCGATTCCTGAATCACGCGCGCCAATCTCTGCGATTCGCTGCGCATGCGGGAGGCGAACTCCTCGGGCGTGTTCCCGACGATCTCGAAGCCGAAACTCTCGAGCCGCTCGCGCACCTCGGGCAGGCGCAGCGCGCGCACGTACTCGCGGTGCAGCGCGGCGACGACGGCGGCAGGGGTTCCTGCGGGAGCGACGGTCCCGAACCATCCGCTCATCTCGTAGCCGGGCAGTCCCGACTCGGCGATCGTCGGCAGCTCCGGAGCGAGCGGCGAGCGCCGGGCGCCCGCCACGGCGAGCGCGCGCAGCTTTCCAGATTTTGCGAGAGGCACGCCGTTCGGCGTTCCGTTGAGCATGATCTGCACTTCCCCGGCGAGCATCGCATTGACCGAAAGCGCACTGCCCTTGAAGGGCACGTGCACGATATCGACGCCCGCCATGCGCTTGAACAGCTCCATGCCGAGGTGGAAGGCGCTGCCGTTGCCCGACGAGGCGTAGTTGAGCGCCCCCGGCTTCGAACGGGCGAGCGCGATCAGCTCCTGCACCGAATTCGCCGGCACCGAAGGATGCACGAGCAGCACGTAGCCGATTTCCACAGCGATCGTCACCGGCGCAAAATCGCGCTGCGGGTCGTATGGGACCTTCTTGAAGAACAGCGGGTTCGCGACCAGGGTCGCCTCGGTGGCGCCGAGCAGGGTGTAGCCGTCGGGGGGAGATTTCGCCACCATTTCCGCGGCGACGAAGCCCGAGGCGCCCGGACGATTGTCGATCAGCACCGGCTGTGCGAGGAGCTCGGCGAGCTTCGCCCCGAGGATTCGATTGAGGATGTCGTTCGAGCCGCCCGGGGGCGATGTGACGATGAGCCGGATCGGCTTGCTCGGGAAAGGCGCCTGCGCCAGCGCGAGGCCGAAAGAGCACAGCGCCGCCGCAAGCAGCAGGGCGCGGGCGGCGCTCATGCACCGCCCGCCACGGTCAATAGGGTCTCGCGCCAAACAGATAGGGATGCAGGAAAGCGAGCACGAAGTACAGCGCAAGTCCGATGAGCACTTTCCGCCACCCGATTTCGTCGAACCTGAACTGATTGCGCCCCTGGATGATCGCGGCGAAGGGGACGTTGGAAGTGGTCGCGGCGAAGCGCTGCCAGTCCACGCCGATCATCTTGTCCTTGCGCAGGTCCTGCAGCACCGTACCCGATATCGCGAGCAACATAAATCCGCCGAAGAAAATCAGCGAGGCGATGTCCCCGCGGGAGATCAGATGCACAAAGGCCCAGAGCGCGATCCCCCACAGGATGGGATGGCGCGTGACGCGCAGGATGCCGCGCGGCTCGCCCATGGACCGAAGCGCGCTTTCCTGGCGCACCGCGCTCGGATTCTTGCCGAGCGCTCCGCAGGCGATCAGCACCAGCGACACCGGCATCAGCACCACCGCCCACACCTTGAATTCGTCCCCGATCCATAGCCGTTCGTAGGGCGCCTTGACATAGGCCCAGATCATCCACCCGAGCGTCCCCAGGGAAACGAGCGTGTAGAGGCCGAGGTAGACATTCTCGCCGAGCACTGCGGCCAGCCCCGACCGAAGCGGCGTGCTCGAGACGTAGTGCGTGAGGAGAAAGACGGCGGTGGCGAGCGCGAGCATTGCCATCGGATCCATGCCAACCTCCCAGTTGGATTCGATTTCGAAGCTATGCTGCCATGAAGAGGGGGGGCGGTCAAAGTTCGGAGCGGCATCGCTGTACGAACTGTTACACTTTTTTAGCGTTCCCAGGTAGACCGATGACCGGAACCGGCGTTAATCGGTCCGGGAGACATTTCATGAAGAATTTCAAGGAGACAAACATGAAAACAGCAGCAACGGTCATCGCAGTTGCAGTCGCCGGTCTGTTTTCCGTCGCAGCTTCGGCGCAAACAGCCGGTTCGGAAGTGCAGCGCAACGTGAACCAGCAGCAGCGCATCGAGCAGGGCATCCAATCCGGCCAGCTCACCAATCGCGAGGCCGGAAAGCTCGAACGGGGAGAAGCGCGCATCGAACGCATGGAATCGAACGCGGCCAAGGACGGAAAGCTCAGCGCGGGGGAGAAGGCGCGCATCCAGCGCGCGCAAAACCAGGAGAGCCGCCAGATCAACCGGCTTGAAAACAACGCCGCCAAGGGCAATCCCAACTCAGCCTCCTCGCAGCGCATGCAGGCCGATGTGCAGCGCAACGTGAACCAGCAGCAGCGCATCGAGCAGGGCATCCAATCCGGCCAGCTCACCAATCGCGAGGCCGGAAAGCTCGAGCGCGGTCAGGCGCGGGTCAACCGGGCCGAGGCGCGCGCGGGCGCAGACGGGAAGGTCGGGCCGAACGAGCAGCGGGGCATCCAGAAGGCCGAGAACCGGCAGAGCAAACGCATTTACCGCGAGAAGCACGACGCGCAGACGCGCTGAAGTTCGCGATCCGTCTCGAAAAGCCCGCCTGCGGCGGGCTTTTTCTCGCCCTAGCCGGGCGCCGCCGCGCGCCTCAGCAGCCGTGTCGCCGATATGTCCGCGCGCCCTTCGCCGTCGAGCGCGACGCGGTAGACCTTCTCGGCAATCTTGCGGCTGACGTAGCCCTGGCGCACGTCGTGCGCCACTTTTTCCGGGTCGCGTTCCTCCGGCGGGCCGAAGCCGCCGCCGCCGCCGGCGCGAAGGGTGATCGCGTCTCCGGGGTCGAGCCTTTTCATGAGCACCTTGGCGTTGGGGAGGTCGGCGATCTCCTTTCCGCCGATGCGCAGGCAGACCTGATTGCCTGCGCCGGAGTGGCCGCCGGCCAAGCCCCAGGGCGCGCAGTGCACCCGATCGACTTGCACGTTGATGTTGATGGGCGCGCGCGCCTGCACTACCTGCTCGGTGCCGAGGCCGCCTCGATAGCGGCCCGGCCCGCCCGAGTCCTCGCGCAGCGCGTGCCGCTCGAAGAGCAACGGGTACTTCGCTTCCATCTGCTCCACCGGATGGTTGTGCGTGTCGCCGTCGTTCAGGCATACCGTCGCGCTCATGCCGTCTTCGCTCATCTTGGCGCCGAAGCCACCTCCAGACGGGCCGATGCCGGCGAGGAACAGCCTCCCGTCCCGGGGCGAAATGCCGTTGATGAGGCAGACGAGAAGGTCGGCGTGGTGCGCGGCGATGGTGCGGTCCGGGATCGCTTTTTCCAATGCCCTGAACACCGTGTCGACGACGGTCATCGGGAAAGTCATCCACCAGCGCATCGCCGCCGGTTTCACGGCGCTCACCACGGTGCCGGGCGCGAGGATCACCTTGAGCGGCCGGAAGCTCCCTTCGTTGATCGGGTAATCTGTCGGCGAGGTGAGGCATTTGTAGGCGACCTGCGCGCAGGAATAGCCGGTGGTCGCGCCGGAGTTGTAGAAGCCGCGCACCTGCGGGCTCATCTGCGAGAGGTCGATCGTCATTTCCTCGCCCTTTTTCACCACGCGCACCTTGATCGGCACCGGCTTGCCGATCTCCACGCCGTCGTCGTCCATGTAGGACTCGGCCTCGTAGATGCCGTCGGGAATGGTGCGGGTGCGCGCGCGCGCCGCGGCCTCCGACTGGTCCATGATGTTGCGGATTGCGGCGAGGACTTCGTCTCTTCCGTAGCGCTCGAGCAGCTCGAGAAAACGACGTTCGCCCGCCTTCACCGCGGTGATCTGGGCGCGCAGGTCGCCCATTGCGCGTTCGGGAATGCGCACGTTCATGCGGATGATGTCGACGAGGTCCTGATTGACCACGCCCGCTTTGGCGTACTTCACGATCGGGATCTGAAGGCCCTCGGAGTAGATATCGGTGGTCACGCCGCCCAGGACGCCGCCGACGTCGGTCCAGTGCGCCATGCAGCAGGCGAATCCCGAGAGCTTCCCCTGGTGGAAGATCGGCAGGCTGAAGGTGAAGTGATAGAGGTGGCTGCCGGTCGTATAGGCGTCGTTGGTAACGAGAATGTCGCCCGGCTCAATGCCGTCTTTTCCGAAATGGGCGAGCTTCGCTTTCACCGTTTCGGCCATCCCGCGGATAAAGCTCGGCAGCCCGAGGCCGATCGACACCGTCTCGCCTTCGGCGGTGTAGAGGCCCACGGTGAAATCGAGTGCCTCGTAAACGATCATGTTGTAGGCGGTGCGCATGAGATTGGTCTTCATCTCCTCGGTCACCGCGATGACGCCGTTGCGGACGATTTCCGTGAGCACCGCATCGGCGCGTACCTTTCCGCGCGCGGCGCGCCTTGCCGCCTTCATCGGATCCTCCTTCCGGCTTGGCGAAATCGGCCTACTGAATAAAGAGGTCGTAGGTGGCGGTTCCGGTCACGCTGAACCGGTGCACCTTCACCTTGTAGGTGCCTGCGGCCAGAGTTGTCCCGATCGCGTCCCTCGACGTAAGACCGACGCTGGAAGCAAGCAGCGTCGTCCCCGCGTTGTCATAGAGGCTGAGGTCGATATCCTGGAGAGGACCATTCAGCACGATCGTGACCGGTGTGGACGCGGAGACGGTAAAGCTGTACCAGTCGTCCGGGTCGGTGGTCTCGGTAATCGTTCCCGATACCTGAGCGGGTAAGGTAATCGCCTGGGCTGTTGCGGCAGTGTCGTTGGGCTCCGAATCGTTCACGGCGGTGACGCCGACTACCGCGCATCCGCTCCCCAGGAGGCGCGCGCCGCTGAACTGGATCGTTCCCGAGCAGGAAAGCCCCGGATCGGTGTGAGAGAACGCCTGCGTGCCCGTGAGCGCGTTGCAGCCCGCGGCCACCGTGGCCGTGGTGTTCGTCGTCGTCGTGCCGGTAGGGTCGGGATTGGTGCCAGCCAGGGCCAGACTCGTTCCGCTGTAGGTCCCGGTGAGCAGAGTGCCCCCGGGATCGACTTCTTCGTACGGCGAAATGTTGTCCAACCCTAGCTCCGCTATCGCGGTGGTTCCGTTCTGGGCCACGTACAGGATATAGGTGGCGAGCGGGCTGGCAGGCGGCTGACAATTGGCGTCGTCCGCGGTTTTCGAGGTTTCGGTGATCTGCCACACTCCGATGATCGAATCGGTGGGAGAGGAAACCGGGGCGGGTGCCGGGCTCCCGCCCGGGCCCCCGATCGGGCTGGCAGGCACGACACGGCCTCCATTACCCGTTCCGTCGTTCTTGCCGCAGCTGACGATGGATATCGCGACAAGAATGAAAAGAATGCCGCTGGATCTGCTCACAGTAAGACCTCTGCACATGAGTGCTGCAAGTGCTCGCCCTGGCGCCATGAACGATTCATGTTACACGAGAAGGCTCCTCCTTCCGACTTCGATTACGAGGTTTCCAAATTCATCCACGCGCAAACGATCCCCCGGCAGCAGGACCGTCGTCGAAGCATGCTCTTCCACCAGAGCCGGACCCGCGATGCGATTGCCCGCGCACAGTCCTTCGCGGGCATAGGTCGGCGTCGCGACCGACTTCCCGAGCTCGGCGAAGTACACGCCGCGCTTGCCGCGGTGCGCGGAGGAAAGCGGCGAGCGTCCGCCGCGCGGGATGCGTTCGAGCCGCGGTTTTTTCATCGCGCCCGTTACTGTCGCGCGAAGGCTCACGATCTCGGCAGGTTCTTCCGGCGCGCAGGTGCCGTAGCGCTGCAGGTGCTCCTCGTCGAAGCGCCGTTTCAATGCGTCGCGGTTGCGGCGCCGGAAAACTTCGGCGGGCAGCTCCACGGTCACCGGGTGCTCCTGCCCGACGTAGCGCATGTCGGCGGCGCGCGCCGCGGCGAAGGCTTCGGTCCGCACGCCGCTCGCTTGGAGCGCCTTTTTCCCGTCCGCGATCAGCGATTCGTAGACTGTTTCGATCGCGTCGAACGATACGTCCGCGAGCCGCGTGAACCAGGTGCGCACGAAGTCGTAGCGCAGGTCCGAAAACAGCATCCCGAAAGCGCAGAAATGCCCGGGCGCGCGCGGCACGATGATGCGCTGCATGCCGATTTCGCGGGCGATGGCGGATGCGTGCAGGGGGCCCGCTCCGCCGTAGGCGATAAGGGCGAACGCCGCGGCATCGAGGCCGCGCTCGGTCGATACCGCCTTTACCGCATAGGACATCGCGGTAGCGGCGATGCGCAGGATGCCGTCCGCGGCGCGGATGAGGTCCAGGCCGAGCGGCTCGGCGACGTGCTCGCGGATGGCGCGCTCCGCGGCGCGCGCATCCAGCTTCATCTCGCCGCTCAGGAAGCGGCCGGCCCCCAGGCGCCCCAGCACGAGATTGGCGTCGGTCACGGTGGCCCGAGTGCCGCCCAGCGCGTAGCAGGCCGGACCGGGGTCCGCGCCCGCGCTTTGGGGACCGACCTTGAGCGCCCCGCTGGCATCGACCGCTGCAATGCTGCCGCCGCCCGTGCCGACCTCGAAGATGTCCATCATCGGAATCTGCACCGGCAATGCCTGGTTGTAGCCGCCGATAAGCGCGGCGCCCGTGGTGAGCGCCTTGCCCCGGTAGATGACCCCGGCCTTCGCCGTGGTCCCGCCCATGTCGAAGGCCACCGCGTCGGCGAGACCGAGCGCGCTGCAAAGCGCCTGGGCGCCGATCACGCCCGCGGCCGGGCCCGATTCGAGCATGCGCACGCACTCGGTCCTCGCCTGGTGCGATTCGTAAAGGCCGCCGGTTGATTGCACCAGCAGAAATGAGCCCCGGAATCCCGAACGGTCGAGGTGTTCGTCGATTCCGCGCACGTACTCGCTCACGACCGGTCCGATGTAGGCGTTCGCGACCGCGGTCGAGCAGCGCTCGAACTCGCGGTATTCGCGGGAAAGCTCGTGCGAGGCGGTGACGAAGGCGCGGGGAAGTCGTTGGTGCACGATCTCCCTCGTCCGCGTCTCGTGCGCGGGGTTGACGTAGGAATGAAGGAACATGATCGCGACCGCCGCCACGCCCGCCGCTTCGAGCCGGTCGCAGGCCGCGTGCACGCTCGCCTCGTCGAGCGCCACGCGGATCTCGCCCTCGGCGGTGATGCGCTCGCGCACCTCGAGGCGCAGCGCGCGCTCGACGAGCGGCACGTGTTTCCTGAAGTAGAGGTTGTACGCGTCGGGCCGGTTGATGCGTCCGATCTCGTAGACGTCGCGGAAACCCTCGGTGGTGAGGAGCGCGGTCTTGGCCCCGGTGCGCTCGAGCATGGTGTTGATCGCGATCGTCGAGCCGTGCAGGAAGGCCTCGGCGCCCTCGAAGAGCGCGCCCGCCTTTTCAACTCCGTGGGAGATGCCGTCGACCAGCCGCGCCGGCGTCGAGAGCGCTTTCCCCCAAAGCAGCCGCCCGGTTCTTTCGTCGAAGGCCGCGATGTCGGTGAACGTTCCGCCGATGTCGGCGGCGAGGCGGATGCGCGGGGAAGCCTGCTGCGAGGATCGGCGGCCGGCAGGCCGGAGCTTCTTCATCGTGCGCCGATGATACCAACGTCGTGGATATCTGAGACAATTATCCCGATCGAGCGCGAGCGCATGGATCTCAAGGACATCAGGCTCTACGTGGACGACCGTCCCGCGGAAGGCGTTTTCCGCGTGCATCGTGATGTCTATTCCGATCCCGAGCTGTTCGAGCTCGAGCAGAAATTCATCTTCGAGCGCACCTGGAATTTCCTCGCGCTCGAGTCGCAGATCCCGAGGGCCAACGATTTCGTCACCGGGCACATCGGCAGGACGCCGGTGCTCGCGACGCGCGACGCGAAAGGGCGTCTCGGGGCCTTCGTCAACGTCTGCCGCCACAAGGGGGCGATGCTGTGCGCGGCCGAAGAGGGTAACGCCAGGTATCACGTGTGCCCGTACCACGGCTGGGCTTACGACGCGGCGGGCAGGAACGTGGATATCAAGGACAGGAAAACGGGGTGCTACACGCCCGGATTCGACGCCGAGAGCCACGACTTGGTGCCGCTCCCGCGGGCCGCAAGCTACCGGGGATTCGTGTTCGGCAGCCTGTCCGCCGAAGTCCCGCCGCTCGAGGAGTTTCTCGGCGACATGCGCTTCTTCATGGATCTGGTGGCCGACCAGGGGCCGAAGGGGATGGAGTTCATTCCGGGGCGCTCGGTGTATACCTACCGCGGCAACTGGAAGCTGCAGCTGGACAATGGCCTCGATCCTTACCACCTGACCACCACGCACCTCTCCTACATGGATTTGCAGGCGCGGCGCCGCGAGGGGGAAGGCCACCTGGAGGCGCGCCAGTACGACTGGGCGAAACGGGCCAACGCGGAGGGCGGCACGTTCGCGCTTCGCTACGGCCACGCGGCGACCTGGCTCAACCAGCCCGAGCCGGAGAAGCGCCCGATTTATCCGGCGCTCGCCGAGATCCGGTCGCGAATCGGCGAGCTGCGCGCAGAATGGATGCTCAAGGCGCGCAACACGCACATCTTCCCCAACATGCAGATCGCCGATGCGATCACCCTGATGCTGCGCACGTTCCGGCCGGTCGCGGTCGACCGCACCGAAATGAAAAGCTATTGCCTGGCGCCGATTGGGGAAGGGCCCGAGTTGCGCGCCTGGCGGCTGCGCCAGTTCGAGGATTTCTTCAACCCCGGCGGCATGGCCACGCCGGACGACACGGTGACCTACGAAGGCTGCCAGAGCGGATTCGGAGCTCAGCCTATTTCCTTTTTGCAAGGTTACGCGCGGGGCATGGCGGCCCTCAAAGAGGGCGCGGACGATGTCGCCAAGGCGATCGGAATCCGTCCCGCGGCGAGCGTGAAGGGAAAGTTCGACATGTTCAACGAGATCGGCTTCCACGCGCCGTACCGCGAATGGGCGCGGCTGATCCAGGCGGGCGTCGCGGGCAGCGGGGCTTATCCGTGAACGCGCGCGTTGAAGCCGGGCGGCTCGCGACCGGCATCGAGTTGATCCATCGCGAGGCGATGTACCTCGATCAACAGCGGTGGGATGACTGGCTCGCGCTCTACACAGAGGACTGCGAATACTGGATGCCTGCCTGGAAGGCGGACGGCACGCCCACCACCAACCCCCAGGCCGAGCTCTCGCACATCTATTACGCGAGCCGCTCGGGCCTGGAGGACCGCATCGTGCGCATCCGTTCGGGGAAATCGGCGGCGTCGACGCCGATGCCGCGCACTGCACACATACTCGGCACGGTCCTGCCGGCCGAGGCGCCGGCGGACCGGCTGCGCCTCGATTCCACCTGGGTGAGCCACGTCTTCTTTCCACGCTCTCGCGAAAGCCACGCGTTCTTCGGGCGCTCGGAGCACGAGCTCGTCCTGCGCGAGGGCGACTGGCGGATCGCGCGCAAGAAGATCCTGCTGCAGAACGACTACATCCCCACGATGCTCGATATCTACTGCGTCTGATTCGAGACTGGACGCAGATCCCAGTGGCAAGTCGCGCGAAACCTGCCGGAGTTCAGACGCCGTCCGCCGAGTTCGAAGCCACGCGGCTCCTCGGAAAATGGACGAAGCTCGCTCAGGGGCACGTGATGTTCGGCTCCGGGTGCTCCTGCGGCGCAGGTTTCGGCAACCTGCCGGTCCAGGATTTCGAGCAGCAGATCCTCGAATTCCTGCATGGACGGCACGGCGATTCAGGATATGCCACGATTGCGGACCTGCTGCGTGCGACAGCGACGCGGGATCCGGGGAAAGACGGTGGCGCGCGACTCGCTTTGCTCGCGGACCTCGCGCGCAGCCTCGATTCGTTCGACGAGCTGCACCGCGGGCGTTAGCCGCATGGACTGGCGCCCGATTGCACGAAATTCATCACAGGAGGACACTCATGAAAACCGCAGCCATCATCGCCTCGGCTAGTGCATTGCTGCTCTCGGGCATGGCTAACGCCGCAGAAATCACGGTGGTATCCACGCAGGCCACCCAGGAGGCCTATCTCGAGCTGGTGGCGCAGTTCGAGAAGGCAACGGGTCACAAGGTCACGACGGTTTTTTCGGGAACGCTCAACGTCCAGAAGCGTCTCGCGGACGGCGAACCCTACGACCTCATCATCATGGCGGGGCCGGCGATCGACGATCAGATCAAGCTGGGCAAGGCGGTCGCCGGCAGCCGCGTCGATTTTGCAAAATCCGGTACCGGGCTCGCGGTGCGCAAGGGCGCGGCGAAACCCGACATCGGTTCGGCCGACGCATTGAAGAAGACGCTGCTGGCGGCGAAATCGATCGGCTATTCCACCGGCCCGAGCGGCCTCTATATGCTCAGCGTGTTCGAGAAATTGGGCATTTCCGGCGAGGTCAAGGGCAAGCTCAAGCAGACCCCGTCCGGCGTGTTCGTCGGCACCCTGATCGCCAGCGGCGAGACCGAAGTCGGCTTCCAGCAGATCAGCGAGCTGGTGCATTTTGCCGGCATCGATTACGTCGGCCCGCTGCCGGGCGACCTGCAGCGGATGACCATGTTCTCCGCCGGCATCCATGCCGGCGCGAAGCAGGCGGACGCGGGCAGGGCGCTGGTCAAATTCATCACCGCGCCGGCCGCCGCATCGGTCATCAGAAAACATGGCCTGGAGCCCGCCTGACTCTCACTTCGTCGCGGGTTTCGACAGGTAGTCCCTGGATTTCTCCCCGCTTTTGAGCGGCGTGACTTTGTCCGGATCGATGCGAACCATCAGGTAGCTGATGTGATCGTCGATCTTCGTGAACCAGTGGCCCGTGCCCGCCGGAATGACGACGACGTCTCCCGCCTTGATCTGGTGCGCGACGCCGTTGCGAATATCCGAGCCATTGTTCCCCGGCCCGTTGAACTCGACAACGGTGCGCTGCGTTGCGGGACGCCGCTGGCGGTTGACGATGTCCGGACCGAGGACGAGTGTCGCCGACCCGGAGATGATGTGGTAGACCTCGCTGACCTGGTCGTGTTCGGCGACTGAGTCCGGCGCGGGCTTGTCGAGCTTGCGGCGGTAGACCATGCCGATGCCGATGTGGGCCTTGCCGATGTCGATGTCCCTCACCTGCTGATCGACCAGCTTCTCGGCGATCGCTTTCTTCGTATAGGCCTCGAGCTCGGCGAGCGGGACGAGCGTTCCCGGGCACATCGCGCAAGTCGGTTGCGGGTCGGTGGGATTGATTTTCTCTTGCGCCATCAGCGCCGCTGGAAAACATGCGGCCGCGGCGAATACGAACAGAACGTTCTTCATGGGACTCCTCCTTGGTATCGGGTTGCGCGTAAAAAGGGTCATGCGGTCAGCGGCGAGACGGGCCAAGCGATTCGATCATCGCCCGGAAGTCGTCGGGTGCTTCGCGCTCGAACGACATGCGCTGGCCGGTCCGGGGATGCACGAATCCGAGAACCCGCGCGTGGAGCATCGGGCGCGCCGATTCGATCTTCGGGCCTGCGTAGTCGCGGATATACACGCGCTCGCCGACCAGGGGATGGCCGAGTTCGGACATGTGGATGCGGATCTGATGCTGCCGGCCGGTTTCCAGGCGGCACTCGACCAGCGTCGCGCCCGCGAGCTCAGCGATCGGTCTGACGTGCGTAACCGAACGCTTCGCCTCGGGCGGTATTCCGCCCCTGGGGCGCCGGAAGTGCCCATAGGAGCCGCGGATTCCGTCGCCGCGATCCGTGATGAGATGGGTTTCGACACGCTTCGCGGTGACCGCGCCGTGCGCGATCGCGTGATAGACGCGCTCGATGTCGTGCGCGCGGAACTGCATGTCCAGGATGCGCTTCGCATCCAGGGTGCGCGCGAACACCATCAGGCCGCTCGTCTCCTTGTCGAGCCGGTGAACCACGCCGAGCTGCGCGCCGGAGCCGCGTCGGCCCGTTCGCCGCAGCAAAGCTCGCGTGCAGTCGGCGAGCGTGTCCTTGTCGCCCGGCTCGTAGGGGATGCTCAGCATTCCGGCGGGCTTGTCGACGACGACTACGTCGCGGTCCAGGAACGCGATCGCGCTCTCGGGCAGGGCGCCGGGACGGAGCTTGGGCGCGCGCTCGTCGACGACCACCACCGCGCCGGGAGAAACGCGCAGGGCGGGGTCGAGGCACCGCTCGCCGTTCACCGTTACGCGCCCCTCCGCGCACAGGTCACGCGCGCGCGACCACGCAGCGCCCGTCTGGCCGCGCACGATTGCGGCGAGGGTGGGCTCGGGTGGTCTCGTCTTGCGTGCGGGTGGCGCGGGTCGCAATTCCCTCGTTCGTGCTCTCACGAACCTAGTCGAGCGGTTCGACCTTGACGATCGACGCGCCGTGGTTGCTTCCGATCCAGAGCGTGCCGGGGCTCTTCGAATCGTCGAGATAGACGCGGCGGATGTTGGTCGGGCGCGGCAGCATGTATTCCGTGTACTGGCCGCTCTTGATGTCGAGGCGCGACACGCGGTCGGTCAGCATCGACCCCGTCCACGCCTCGCCGTTGCGGCCGGCAACGGCGTCGTAGGGCGCGCTCCACGGCGTCGGCACCTTCCACTCCGACATGCGCTCGGTCCTGGGATCGAACATGCCGATGGCGTTGCCCTGATATTCGGCAAACCACAACCGGCCTTCATGATCGACGCGGCCGCGCCGCGGGCGGGAGTCCGGAGTCGGGGTCGGGTGGACTGTCGCATTCCTGGTCTTGGCGTCGATCTTGACGATGTTGCCCGCCGCGAAATCGAGCAGATAGGCGTTGTTCTGCGCGTCCGAGTGGATCCCGTAGGTGCCGATGCGCTTGCCGCTTCGGGGGTCCTTGAAGGCGCCGAGGTTCTCCATCTTGTTGGAGACGAGATCGAGACGGTAGATATGGCCGCCGTCGGAGTTCTTGATCCACACCTTGTTGTCGCTATGGGTGCCTTCGATCGCGATATGGCCGAGCTGGCCCGCGTCCGTGTCCCATTCCTTGGGAGTCGTCCACATCCGGAACTTCCCGCTCCTCCTGTCGAATTTCGCAATTGCGCTCTGGTACATCACGCCGACCCAGGGGTTGTCGTCGCGGTCGATCTCGAGATCGAGCGTGCCTTCCGACCATCCCGGCTTGACCACGGGAATCGGATATTGCGTCACCTTGCCGGTCTTCGGGTCCATCTTGCCGAGGAACATCTGGCCGAAGTCGGAGTACCAGACGCTGCCTTCGCGATCGAGCACCACGTCGTGCGGCTGGATCAGGGGATTCGGCAGGTCGTATTCAGTGAAGATCACGCGCGTTGACTTGCCCGTCAGCCGCGGCTCGGTCTTCAACGGGAACGACCACGTCTGCTGCTGGCTCAGGTTGACGCTGGCGAGCCATTCGGCCGTCTTCCTGCCGTCGCCGCCGCGCTGGACGTCGCGAATCGCGGTGCCCGCGAGCCGCTGCGGCTTCAGCGGCGTGCTGCCGGGATAATAGCCCGCCATGCGCTGGAAAATCTGCAGGAAGCCGTCGGCGTCGTACGCCGACTTCATGATGCGCTCGATCGTGTGGCAGCCGTTGCAGTTGAGGAGGAACCGCTTCTGCTCGTCCGTTCCCGGCATGCTCGACATCCATTCGGCATTGGTCAGGTGCGCGGAAAGATTTTTCAATTTCCTGAGCCTGATGTCGGCGCTGGCCACGCTGCCGGCGGCGACGTCCGCGGCCTTCGCGCCGTCGATCTCATAGCCGGCGGCGCGCGCCTTCAAGGTGTAATGCCCGGGCTCCAGCCTCGCGGCCGGAAAGGCAAAGCGGCCTTGCGCGTCGGTGACGACGCTGATGCTGATCGTCGAGGCGTCCCTCTTGGCGCTGACGACGACCCCTTCCATCGTCCCTTCCTCGGCGGAGCTGACCTGGCCGGTCAGCGCCACGGTCGCCTGTCCCTGCGCGGTGGCCATGAAGAGAACTAAACAAGCGGCGGTTGCGGTGCGGAAAATAACGGCATTCATATATCTCTCCTCTCCCCAATTCCGAATCCGGTGGTTATTGTCCGCTCGATTCCCGAAGTCTCCAAGTGGGTATTGACCGTGATGTGAGGTTAGCTTGCGCAGGGCCGGTACCTGACCATGTCAGGCAGCCGGCGCTGCAAATTCGGCAATCCTGCGTGTATGCGTCTGCGCCGTCATCTATACTGGGCGCCGCCATGATCTCCATCGTCATCTGCAGCATTACGCCTGCAAAGCTTTCCGCAGTGAAGAGCAATCTCTCGAGCCTGCTCGGCGACGAGGCGCACGAATTCGTCGCCATTCACGACGCAAAATCGCTCGCCGAAGGCTACAACCGCGGCGTGGCGAAGAGCCGCGGCGAAATACTTATCCTGTGCCACGACGACATCGAGATCCTTGCGAAGGACTTCCGCGAGCGCCTCCTGTTCCGTTTGCGGCACTACGATCTGCTCGGCGTCGCCGGCAGCCGGCGGCTGGCCGGGCCCCAATGGGTGAGCGCGGGCCCGCCGCACATCTTCGGGCAGGTCGCGCACGTCGATCGCGCCGACAACTCCTACGATGTCTACGTCTGGAGCGCACCGGCGCCGTGCGTCGGCGGCATCCGCGTGATGGACGGACTGTTCCTCGCCGGCCAGCGGGAAGTTTTCGAGCAGATTCCATTCGACGACGCGACCTTCGACGGTTTCCACCTCTACGACGTCGATTTCACTTTTCGCGCGGCCAAGGCGGGCTTCGAACTCGCGGTTTGCCTGGACCTCATGGTGATCCATGCCTCGTCAGGCCATTTCGATGAGCGCTGGCGTCAGTACGCCGAGCGCTTCGTGAGAAAGCACCACGGGCAGTTCGCCTCCGACCCGCCGCATGGCTGGCAGGGCATGCGCGTGAAGGTCGCGAGCAAGGAGCGGTTGCCAGAAATTCTCAGAAGCCCGGACTGGCGTGACTGGCGGGAAACGGGCTGAACAGCCCCTGACGGTTGGACCGCCCTTGCTGTACGTGGTCTGTCCCCGGTTTCGCTCAAGCGCGCGCCAGCGCTGCCTTGACCCGCTCCGGCGTGAAGGGCACGCGCCGCAGGCGCACGCCGGTCGCATCGAAGAACGCGTTCGCCACCGCCGCCGGGATGACGCGGATCGACGGCTCGCCGGCGCCGCTCGGCGCGATCTCCGGCCGGTTGATCAGCACCACCTCGATCGCCTCCGGCGCGTCGCGCATTTCGAGGATCGGATAGCTCAGCCAGTCGATGCTGGTCACCTTCTCGCGATCGAAACGCACTTCCTCGAAGAGCGTGCGCGAAAGCCCCTGCACGACGTTGCCTTCGATGGTGTAGCGGATCCCCTCGGGATTGATGATGAGGCCGCAGTCGTGCGCAACCGTGAATTTCTTCCCCCAGATGCGCCCGCTCTTGCGCTCCACTTCGATCTCGGCGACGACAGCGACGATGGTGCCGTTGCGCTGCGCGTAGGCGATTCCGCGGCCTGAGAGAACCTCGCCCGTGCGCGCGGCGCGCGGCGCAGCATGCGGCTGCCAGCCGGCTTTTTCGGCGGCCGCCTTGATGACGGCGGCGTCGCGCGGCACGCTGATATATTTCAGACGGAACGCGACCGGGTCTTCGCCCGCGGCGGCGGCCACCTCGTCGATGAACTGCTCGCTGCCGAACTGGATCTGCGGCCCCACCGGATCGCGCAGGTGCGAGCTCCTCAGCGGCGAACTGGCCTCGAGGAGCGGCGGGATCACTTCCCAGGCCAGCAGCTTGTTGTCGAAGCCGTAGGCTTCGGCCGGCACCCCGAAGTCGATGCTCGGTTTGGGAGGAAGGCCGATCGACATTCCGGCGAGGCTGTCGCGCGGATCCGATTCGTTCGTGTCGATGTTACGGCGCGAGAAACCCTTGGAGATGAACTCGTAGCCGATGACCCTGCCCGAAGCATCGAGCGCGGCGCGGCCGCGGTGCACGGACGCCGGGCCCTTAGGATCCCAGGCGGTCCCGTCGCTGCGCATGCCCTGCACGCGCACCGGGCGCCCCGTGAGCTTGGAGAGCAGCGCCGCGTCGAGCGCCGCATCTCCGGCGTCGTTGCGTCCGTAGGAGCCGGGCCCCGCCACCCAGATGGCGCGCACCTTTTCCGGGGGCACCCCGAGCAGCCGCGCCACCCCGGTCTGGACGAAGTGCGGCTTCTGCGAGCCGGTCCAGACGGTGACGCCCTCCGCGCGCACGTCGGCAACCGCGCAGGCGGGTCCCATGCTCGCGTGCGACTGGAACGGCCACTCGTACTCGGCCTCGACCACCTTCGCGGCGGTCTTGAACGCGGCGTCCACGTCGCCCTTTTTCACCGAATCTTCGCGCTTCACCACGGGCGCCTTGCGGATATGGTCGTAGAGCTCCGCCATCGGCGGGAACGGATCCTTCTTCACCTCGATCCACGAGATCTTGAGCATGCGCGACGCGCGCACCGCGTCCCACTCGTGATCGGCTACCACTGCGACGAAATCCTTTTCACGGACCACGCGCGCGCCCTTGACCGCGCGGATCGAGCCCTCGTCGACTCCACCCACGGTGCACGCGGCGCGCGAACACCGCATCACCCGGGCGTGAAGCATCTTGGGCACGGAAATATCGGTGACGTACTTGTCGGTGCGGTAGACCTTGCCCGGCAGATCGCGGCGCGTGAAGGATTTCCCGACGACCCGGTATTCGGAAGGCGACTTCACCTTCGCCTCGACCTTGATGTCCATGGCGTTGCCGGTCTGCTTGTTCCACTCGACCTGGCGGTTGAAATAGCGGCCGCCGATCAGCTCGGCATAACTCGCTTTCTTCGACGGATCGGAGATGACGCTCACCACGCCGTCGTCGACACGCAGTTGATCGGCAGGCACGCCCAGTTTCTGCGAAGCGGATTGCACCAGCAGCCGGCGTCCCTCGGCCGCCGCGCTGCGCAGCGGCCTCGCGCCGGTCTGGATGCCGGTGCTGCCGGAAGCCCCGCCCTGGTTGCAGGTGAGCGCCGTATCGCCCATGACTACGTCCACCTTGTCGACGGCGACATCGAGCTCGTCGGCGACGATCTGCGCGATGGCGATGTCGAGCGACTGGCCCATGTCCATCTTGCCGAAGAACGCGGTGACGCGGCCGTCGGGCAGGATCGCCACCCAGGAATCGAGCTCGGTCGGGACGAGCGGCGGTTTGCCTGCAGCGGCGGTTTGCGCGAGAGCTTCGCCGATGAAGGCGGGCCCTGCCGCGGAAACGACGAGTGCGCCGGAAGCCTTCAGGAATTCGCGGCGGGAAAGTGACAGATCGATGCGTGCGTTCATGTCATTCTCCTAGGCCATCTGCGTCTGGGCGCGCTTGATTGCGCGCATGATCGCCGTATGCGTCGCGCAGCGGCACTTGAGTCCGGCAAGAGCTTCCCGGATCTCGGCGTCGGTCGCCTTTGGCTTCTTTTCCAGGAACGCCGCGGCGGTCATGATCCAGCCGTTGATGCAGTAGCCGCACTGCAGCACCTGCTCCTCGACGTAAGCGGCCTGCAGCGGATGCGGTTTCTCCGGCGTGCCGAGGCCTTTGAGCGTGGTCACCTTCTTGCCCGCCACCGCCGAGAGCGGCATCACGCAGGAGCGCACCGGCTCGCCGTTCAGGTGCACGGTGCACGCGCCGCACTGCGCGAGGCCGCAGCCGAAGTGCGGATTGGTCATCCCGAGGTCGTTGCGCAAGGCGTAGAGCAGCGGCATATTGGGATCGGCGTTGACCGTCACGGCCTTGCCGTCGACGGCGAACTTGATGCTTGCCATGAAGCCTCCTTTGGAGTGGTCCGCGGCCGCCTGGGAACCGGGCCGTCGATTTGTGGACCTAGTTTAGTCCTCCGGGCGCGCGCGGCGCAACGCGATTGCCGCGCTCGCCGCGGTGGTACGATACCCCGTTGATTTGGCGAGGAGGGCCGGAGCGGTGAAGGCGAGCGCCCGAGAAACGGGGATCGACCTCGAGCGGTTCAGGCTGCGCCGCTTTGTAGAGGAATTGCGACAGGCCGGCGAGCTGGAAGTGCATTCCGGAACGGCGGAGCTGGCGGAGGTCGCCCCTGCGCTCGAGGGCAATGCCAGGGCGGTGCTCTTCGAGCGCGCCGGCCGCGAAGGCGCGCAGCTCGTGGGCAACGTCATGGGAAGCCGCGCGCGCCTGGCGCGCGCCTTCGGCACGGCGCCCGACAAGCTGCTCGCTGAAGTTCTTCGCCGCCTGCGCGCAACGCCTCAAGTAGTCGAGGTGCCGCGGGAGGCGGCGCCGGCCCAGGAAATCGTGCTCACCGGCGACGATGCGGACCTGACGGCGCTGCCGGTCAATCTCCAGCACGGCATGGACGGCGGCCCGTACATCTCGGCCTCGATCGATTTCGTCCTCGATCCCTCGAACGGCTGGACCAACGTCGGCGTGCGCCGCCTGATGCTGCGCGGCCGGCGGGAGGCCGGCGTCGATCTCAATTCGCCCTCGGACCTGCGCGCGCTCTACGAGGCGGCGGCGAAACAAGGGCGGCGGCTGCCGGTCGCATTCGTCGTCGGCGCGCACCCCGCCGACTACGTCGCCGCGGTGATGCGCCTGCCGGTGGACGAGCTGGGTCTCGTCGCGAGCCTGCGCGATGCGCCGCTCGCGGTGGTGAAGTGCGTCAGCTGCGACATCCGCGTGCCCGCGGATGCCGAGTGGGTGCTGGAGGGTTATCTCGACGAGCGCGGCCACGTCGAGGCGGAGGGTCCCTACGGCGAGTTCCTCGGCTACTACGGGGGCGTGAAGCAGAATCCGGTGTTCCATCTCACCGCGGTCACGCGGCGCCGCGACGCGCTTTTCCAGACCGCGACCATCGGCGGCCGGAACCTGGGCCGCACCGATACCGCGCAGCTGAACGCGCTGCGCACCGAGGTGATGGTGTGGCGCGCCCTGGAGACCGCGGTGCGCGAGACGAAAGCCGTGTACGCGACGCCCGCCAGCGGCGGCATGTACAACCTGCGCATCGCCCTGCGCCAGCGCGTTCCGGGCGAAGCGCGCAACGCCATCGCCGCCGCGTTCGGCTGCCTCGCCAACGTGAAGCACGTGTTCGTAGTCGATCCCGACATCGATATTTTTTCCGACGAGCAGATCGACTGGGCGCTCGCGACGCGCTTCCAGGCGGACCGCGACCTCGTGGTGCAGTCGGGCTTCCGCACCCTGCCGCTCGATCCGTCGCTGCGCGGCGCGAAGACCGGCGCCAAGGCAGGCTTCGACCTCACGCTGCCGATGGGAGAGGCGCGCGGAATCGAATCCGCGATCCCCGAGCCGCCGCGATTCGAAGGCAAGCGCTTCGAGTCGGTCGAGGCCGCGCTCGCCGACGGCCCCAAGACGTTCGAAGCGCTGATGGCCGCGCTCGCGAGCCGCGACGGGCGCGAAGTGGTGCTCGCGCTCGAGGCGCTGCGCGAAGGCGGGCGCCTTGCAAGAGAAAAGGACGGCCGCTACGCGCTGAGGCCGGCCTAGTGACGCTTCAATTTTCCCCCCCGAATCCGTGGCGTGCCTGCCTCGTCGCGGCGCTGCTCCTTTCGATGGCGGGGGCGCATGCCGCCGAGCCGGACCAACGCGTGCCGGGGACGGAAGCGCAACGCATCGAGGAGCCCGTGTTAGGCGGGCAGATGGTCGTCTACGAGGCCGGCCGCGGCAATGCCCGCGAGATTCTGCTGGTGCACGGCATCGGCCAGGAGGCCGCGCGCGATTTCCGCGACCACATCGCCTGGCTGAAGAAGTCTTTTCACGTGGTCGCCCTGGACCTGCCCGGATTCGGGCAATCCGACAAGGCGAACGTCCTCTATTCGCCGGGCAACTACGCGCGAGTCCTCAAGCAGGTTGCCGGCCGTTTCATGCACGGGCCTTTCGTGCTGGTGGGGCATTCGATGGGCGCGGTGGT
>DATHJM010000407.1:0-4109 GCA_035489775.1 Burkholderiales bacterium | reverse complement strand
CCCCGGCCGCCGTGGATACTGCAGAAGCCGCGGCAGACGGGTTTGTCGATACGACCGTGCGGGCACTGGGGTTCGCCGTAAGGCCGAGAGGAGACGGGCTCGTCAGACCGCCTGTCGTTCCAAGCGTGGTCCCCGCGCCCTGGACTCCGCCGGAAAATCTCGTGCCCGAGAATCCTGCCCAGTTCACGCCCGCCTGATAGGCGTCATTGAGCGTCACGTCGATGATCTTCGCCTCGAGCATCACCTGGCGTTCGACTGAAACCCGGATTGCCTTCAGGTAGGCATCCACGCCGCGGATCTCCTGCGGCATCGCACGGACCACCACGACGCCCGACTGCGGACTGACGACGATGCTGCGCCCCGCGCCGGTGACCAGGGTACGCAGCGCGGTGGTGAGCTCCTGCCAGAAGTCGCTCTGCGAGAAAGTCGAAACGCGTGACGCGTCGTTGGTCGTCTGATTGAGCTGGCCGAGGCCGATGGTATTCACGTTCTGTCCCGGCTGGGCGGCGCCTCCAGCAACCGGAGTTGCTCCTCCCCCGCCTGCGGCCGCCTGGCCGGAAACGACGGAGGTCGACCCTGAGCTGACCCGCACGTCGCTGCGGCCCGTGCGCAGGCCGGAGAGGTAGTTGACGTGGAACACCCGCGTTTGCATTCCGGCCGCCTCGACGTAGATGCGCGTGCCGTCGACCCGGAATTCATACCCGTAGACCTCCCGGATCGCCTCGAGCGCCTCGCGCACGGTGACGTCCTTCAGGTTCAGAGACAGCCTTCCGCTCACTTCCGGGTTCACGACCATGCTGTAGCGAGTGCCGGAAACGATCGACATGAATACCTGCTGCGCGGGTGCGGCGTTGACCACGAGATCGAAACGCGGCTCGACCGGCGTCCCGGGGACCTTGGGTATTTCCCCTCTGAGGGGCGGCAGCAGCGCTTCGCGCACCGCCTCGGACTGGTTCGATGCCGCCTGCCGCGAGGCCTTGTCCATCTCGGAGACGATGCTCGGGTCGACCTGATCGTACGGGTGCGCGCAGGAGACGAGCAAGGCGGCCAACGTGACGCTAATTCGCTTCATGGGGTCCCCTTCTCCCGCCGCCCGGCGGTTTCCGTTTCCTTCTGGGCGGCAGGCGAGTGTTTCCTTCGGTGGACGGAGGAATAAAGCTTGATGACTTCGGTCGCGTCGGCCCTTTTCAGCACGATTTCCTCGTCGCTGATCCGCACCAGAGTCGCGTTGCCGTAGCGCCCGCCCAGAGCGACCGTCTGCCCGTTGATCGTCGCCTGGCGGCGATCCGTCGAGACGATCACGATTTGCGCCGGCGAAAGATTGCCCGCGGGCTCGGCGACGCCTGCACCGCCGAGAATTTCCCGGGGCGGGCGGGTGGGATCGTTGAGTCCCTGCGCAAGGCCGCGCGGCGCGCCGAGCGAGATGACGAGCGCGAAACCCAGCATCAGATAAGCAGCCATGTCTTTTCCGGGCTGAGCGTATAGAGCGTGATCTTCAGCGTGACCACGGGATAAACGCCGGCCTGCAGGTCCATGCTGCCCCACATGATCTTTGCGGGGAGTTGCTCGAGCTGGCCGACGTAGTTCAGCATTCTCAGGTAGCTTCCGGACACGGCGATCTCGATTCCGTGCCGGTACATCGCGAAGCCGCCCGGCGCGGAACCCAGTATCGCCGTGAGCGACTGGGTCAATCCGGTCGCCGGCAGCGTGCGCAGGCTGACGAGCTCGATGTCGGGATTTCGCTTCACGATTTCAGAGAGCATTTTCGCCATGCGCTCTGGCGGAACCAGCTCGCCCTGTCTTCCGGCGAGTTGCCGGTCGAGCGCGGCAAGCTCGAGCCTGCGCTTTTCCAGCCGCTGTCGTTTCGCGTTCGTGTCTGCGTTGTCGCCCGTTCGTGCCTGGGCGTACACCTGCACCTGCCCCTGCATGGTGCGAATTTCGTCCTGTTGCTGTTGAATCCTCTGCGAGTTGATCTTCTGTCTCTGCAAAATCGGCTCGAAGAAGACCCTGTCGACGACAAAGACGATCACCACAGCGACAGCCAGGAACACGAGCACGCGCTCGCGCAGGCTCATCGCGTCGAGGCGATCTGCGTAGCGCTTCATTGGCACCGGCAGGCGCATGGCTAGGGCTTCGCCCCCGAGGCGGGGACATTTCCCGCCTCGGAAAATCCCTTCGAAGTCACGGTGAATTCCACGATCGAGCGAGCCTTTCCCGCGGTGCTCTTGGTAATCGCCAGGGCCTCGAGCGGGCGCCCTCTGAGCACGGATTCCTGCTTGAGTCGCCCGATGAGAACGGGAACCAGATCCGCCTGCAGGGCGCGGCCGCCCATGGTCAGCTGAGCGCCCCCGTCAGCGATCTGTATGCTCGTCAGCCACAGGCCCTGCACGGTCTGCCGCGCAAAGGCGCGGAGGTATTCCGAGTATCCGGCAGGTCCGGCCAAACCGATCGTTCCAAGCTCGCGCAGCAGCGACTGGCGCAAAGCGATGGCCGCTTCGATGCTCTTGAGGTCCTGATCGAGCTGCGCTTCGCGTTTCTCCGGGCTGAGCTCCGCGGTGATCTTGGTGAACTGCTGCTTCTGCTGCTCGTAGGCGCGCCCCGATTCCCCGTTCTGGCGCGCGAGGCTCCTGTCCTGCCAGAAGGCAAAGCCGTAGAAAACCGCCATGCCCAGCACGATCAGTCCGAGCGCCTGCGTCATGGTCACCGCGGAAAAATACTTCTTCTTCTCGAGGAACTGCGGGTTGAAGAGATTGATCTGCTGGCTCACAGCGCCTTCTCCTCGACCCGCAGCGCCGCTCCGAACAGGTAGAAATATTCCCACTGCTCTTCGGGCGTCGGCTCGCCGCCGTCGGCGAAATCCATGACCTGCGACAATGCCGCGGCGACGACCGGAACGTATAGCCTGCTGCGGAGAAATGCCTCGAGCTCGGGGTCCTGCGGCAGCGGGGCGAGCAACAGCTCGCCCACCCCGACGCTGAGCCGCTGGCGGTCAAAAATATCCAGCGACCGGGTTATCTCGGTCGCAACCCGCTCGCGGTAGTGGTCGCCGTGTTCCCTTTGCCCCAGCTGCACCGACGTGACTTCGAGGCGCCGTGTGAGGAGCAGTTCGCCGTGGAACGAGATCGTCAACATTCCCCCCCAGGCGGAAAACGCCAGCATCGCGGTCGCCTTGTCGGGGGATTCGAACAATGCCGCGACATTGCGCTGCGCCATTTCGGGGATGTCTATCACCTTGAGCGGAATGCGCGCCTCCTGAAACAGGGCGATCCGTTTCTGCACGACATTGTTGGGAGTGGTGACGGCATACATGGCTTTCGCCGATCCCTTGGGGTCTCCCTCGGCGCGCACTTCGAACACATCGACAGTTGCGTCGTCGATGTGATATTCGAGCTGGTCCTTGATCCGCCAGCGAATGGCAGCCTTGAGCTCGTCTGGCGGAACCTTGGGCGGTTCTACCAGCAGGATCTGGTAGTCCGCGGGCTCGAGAAGCGTCGTGCAGGTAAAACGGCCAAGCCCGTGCTCCTTGGTCTCCCTCTGCAGCGAACCCGCCTGCTCGGACGCGGGGCATGAAACACTCCACCAGCGCGTCGCCATGGGCCGTGCGCGGTTGACCGCCCGCACATGGGCAAATTTGATCGCTTCCGGCTCGATTGCGATGGCCAGAAGCCCTGAACCCTGCGCCGCTTTGGAGAACCAACCCAGCAATCCTCTCTCCCGGAATCATGCTTAACTTCAAGTTATATGAATAACGTATTGTTGTCAATGACATTTCCGTACTCACTGCCCGAGGCCAGGCGAAGCGGTAATCCGGCCTTTCCCGACGTGAACCCGCTCGCGATGTCATACTAGTCGGCATGCGAAATTTGTCAAACGGCCGAACGTCCACGGTGTGCTGCTTCTCGCGACGCCGTTTTCGTCGGTCAGCAATCAGGCTGAACGTGTAGGCACCGGCCGCGCGAACGGCTACTGAAATATCTCGCGCCAGGTCGACGGAGTGGCGGAATTGATCGTGCCGCTGCCGAACGTCGCCACGGGCACGTCTATGGTGCCGGTTCTCGCCACTGCGTTTTCATCGGTCAGGTTCAAGGTGAACGTGTAGGTACCGACGG
>DATHJM010000406.1:0-2301 GCA_035489775.1 Burkholderiales bacterium | reverse complement strand
TTTGTGTTGCCTCGGCGGTCTTGTCCGCGATCTCAGTAGGTATCGCGCTGGTTCTAATTTTCGGACGGTAAGTCCGGCAGGACGCTGCTAACGACTCGGGGTAGTGGCGCCCTATAGACCAGCGATCTGTCAACTGAATCGGCACGTTTTTCGTTCACTCACCGGTAATTCCAGGGAAAGTGAACTCTGTGCCACCAAAGGTGAGAGAGCTAGTTGCCGAGCTTGAACGGGCGGGTTTCATAGACCGGGGCGGGAAAGGCAGTCACCGAAACTTTGTCCACCCGAAAGTTTCTAGACCGATCACAATATCGGGTGCGCCTGGTGACGACGCCAAGCACTATCAGATCCGCGCAGTGAAGCGCGCTGTCGAGGAGTCAAGATCATGAAGGAAAGCGCAAGGTACGCGAAGATCGTCGAGTGGTCGGAGGAAGACCAGTGCTTTGTCGGGAGTTCTCCGGGCCTCATTTACGGTGGGTGCCACGGTACTGACGAGAAGGCCGTCTTCGAGCAATTGTGCCTCGTCGTAGAGGAAGCAATTGCGCTGTATCACCAAGATGGAAAGCCTCTCCCCCCGCCAACATCGGGCCGCGACTTTGCCAACAAGATGCAGAACGTCGCGTAGCGCGTGCTGCGCGCCGGCGACTTGCCGCTAACCCTCATCCCTCCCGCACCAGTACCCCATCCTGCAACCGCATCACCCGGTGCGCCCGCGCGGCGAGCGAGGGTTCATGGGTCGCCATCACGAGGCTGGTGCCGTGCGCGCGGTTGAGCTCGAGCATCAGTCCGAACACGCTATCGGCAGTTTTGCGGTCGAGGTTCCCGGTCGGCTCGTCCGCGAGCACGCATGCCGGCTGCGTCACGAGCGCGCGCGCGAGCGCGGCCCTCTGGCGCTCGCCGCCGGAAAGCTCTGCCGGCGTGTGATCGAGGCGCTCCGCGAGTCCCACTTCCTTCAACATGGCCGCGGCTGCTTCGCGCGCTCCACCGGGCGGCGTGCGCCGGATCAGCAGCGGCATCGCCACGTTTTCGAGTGCGGTGAATTCCATCAGCAGGTGATGGAACTGATACACGAACCCGAGCGAACGGTTGCGCACCTGCCCGCGTTCTGCGTCGGAAAGACTGTGCGTCGGCCGGCCGAGCACGTCGACCTCCCCGGAAGTCGGATCGTCGAGGCCTCCGAGCAGGTGTAAGAGCGTGCTCTTGCCCGACCCGGAGGCGCCGACGATCGCGACGATTTCCCCCTGTTCGACTTTCAGCGATACCCCTTGAAGGACGCGCACGGCTTCCCTTCCCTCGCGGAAAGTCTTGTGCAGATCGCGGCATGCAAGCACTTCACTCATAGCGCAGCGCCTCGGCCGGATTGACGCGGGAAGCGCGCCAGCTCGGATAGAGCGTCGCAAGAAGCGAGAGCACGAGCGATACCAGCGCAATGACGATCACGTCGCTGCTCTGAAGATCGGAAGGCAGGTCGGTGATGTAGTACACCTCGCGCGACAGGAACTGGACGTTCAGGAGGCGCTCGAGGAACGGCACCACCACGTCGATGTTGAGCGCGAGCGCGATTCCGCCGGCCACTCCGATCAAGGTGCCGATCGCGCCGATCAGCGCGCCCTGCACGATGAAGATCTTCATGATCCCGCCGGGGCTCGCGCCCAGCGTGCGCAGGATGGCGATGTCGGGCTGCTTGTCGGTGACCGCCATCACCAGCGTCGAGACGATGTTGAACGCCGCCACGGCCACTATGAGGAGCAGGATGATAAACATCATGGTCTTCTCGATCTGGACCGCGCGAAAGTAGTTGGCGTGGCTGCGGGTCCAGTCCGAAATGTACAAGTCCCCGCGCAGGCGCGTGATCAGGTCGCGCGTGACCTCCCGCGACTGGAACAGGTCGTGCAGCTTGAGCCGCACGCCCGAAGCGTTATCCCCCATGCCGTAGAGCTTCTGCGCGTCCGCGAGGTGGATGAGCGCGAGACCCGAATCGTATTCGAACATGCCCACTTCGAAAATGCCCACAACGGTGAATTGCTTCAGCCGCGGAAGAATTCCCGCCGGGGTGACGAGCCCTTGCGGGGCGATCAGCGTCACCTTTTCGCCGGCCCTCGCGCCGAGAGCGCGCGCGAGTTCCGCCCCGAGCACGATGCCGAATTCCCCCGGCGCAAGCGACTCGAGCTTCCCCGAGTTCATATGCAAGCCGATCTCCGCGACTTTCTGCTCCAGCTCGGGCACGATGCCGCGCACCACCGCCCCGCGGACGCTGGCGCCGAACACGAGCATCCCCTGGGCGTTCACGAACGGCGCCGCCGC
>DATHJM010000405.1:0-23820 GCA_035489775.1 Burkholderiales bacterium | reverse complement strand
ATGCGGAGCAGGAGGGATGGAAACGGCAGTGCATGCCGAAAAGCGGGCTCAAAGCGTAGCTATAACTCCGGATCAAGATCGATAACAGTCTGCTCACGACGGTCCCACCAGGCATCGCTCGACTTCCGCCAATGCAACCGTACCCGCGGTCAAGCGAATCAGAATATCCCGACTTCCAAGCCGCGCTTGCTGGGCACGGAACAACTCCCGCAACAAGCGCTTCATACGGTTGCGGTCGACTGCGCGCGGGAAAACGCGCTTGGGAACGATGAGACCTAGCCTGGGAACACCGAGCAGGTTTGCTCTGAATAGCACGCTGAATCCGGGACGCTTGAGTGCCCGCCCGCCAGAAAGCAGCGATGCAATATCGGCCGTTCCGAGCCGCTGCCTTCGAGCGTAGCGCTTGTGAGCGCTCAAACGCTCAAACGGGCACGCCCCTTCGCGCGGCGTGCCCGAAGCACGGCCCGACCCCCGCGCGTGCGCATGCGAACTAGAAACCCGTGAGTACGCTTCCTGCGAATGACCGAAGGGTGGAAAGTACGTTTCATTTAGGGGATTCCCGATGCGGACAATAACCTTTGATTAGACGATATTTTAGCCAGAATTGTCAACGAATTACCTCTCTGGCAGTGAGCCGGTTTGTTGGACCTGCTACCTCTCTCCGGCTGTGGATAACTCTCCCGGAAACAGGTAAAATCACTGCGCTGTTTTCCCCGAACCGAACCATCATAAATATAAGTAAGTCTCCATGCAGGGTTTCTGGGCTTCGTGCCTAAGTCGCTTCGAAAAAGAGCTTCCCGCTCAGCAGTTTAATACCTGGATCCGGCCGCTCAAACTGGACGCCTCAGCGGCACCATCCGGGGAGTTGCGCTTGCTCGCTCCCAACCGCTTTGTGCTGCAGTGGGTGAAGGAGCGGTTCGTGCCTCGCATTGAAGCGATGGGGGCAGAATTCTTCTCGTCCCCAATCCGCGTATCTCTTACCCTCGATGCGGCAGGCGCACCGGAGCCTGTCAAGGCTTCCGCGCCCGCGGTCCGCACCGCGCGCACTCCCGCGCCCCGATCGGCGCACGCGGAGCGCTCGAGCCTCATTCCAGAATTCAGTTTCGACGGCTTTGTCGCCGGGAAAGCCAATCAGCTCGCGCGCGCCGCCGCACTGCAGGTCGCCGAACACCCCGGCACTTCGTACAACCCGCTGTTCATTTACGGTGGCGTGGGCTTGGGAAAGACCCACCTGATTCACGCGGTCGGCAACCTCGTTCTAACGCAGCATCCGAGTGCGCGGGTGCGCTACCTCCACGCCGCGCAGTACATCTCCGATGTCATCAGAGCCTATCAACAGAAGTCTTTCGATGAGTTCAAGCGCTACTATCACTCACTCGATCTTCTATTGATCGATGACATCCAGTTTTTCACCGGAAAGGACCGCACGCAAGAAGAGTTTTTCTACGCATTCAATGCCTTGATCGAAGCGCACAAGCAGCTCATCATCACCTGCGACACCTATCCGAAAGATCTCGCAGGAATGGACGAGCGCCTCAAGTCGCGCTTTTCGTGGGGCCTGACCGTGGCAATCGAGCCGCCGGAGCAAGAAATGCGGGTCGCAATTATCCTGAAAAAAGCCGAAGCGGTGTCGCTCAAGCTGTCAGAGGAAGTCGCCTTTTTCATCGCCAAGCACATCCGCTCGAACGTACGTGAACTTGAAGGCGCGCTGAAGAGCGTCATCGCATATTCGCGCTTCAACGGCCGAGACATCACGCTCGACACGGCCAAGGAGGCACTGAAGGACCTCCTGACAGCTCAAAACCGGCAAATCACCGTCGACAACATCCAGAAGACCGTCGCCGAGTACTACAAGATCAAGGTATCCGACATGCACTCGAAAAAGCGCAGTCGCAACGTCGCCCGGCCCCGCCAGCTTGCAATGGCGCTCGCAAAGGACCTCACCCAGATGAGCCTTCCGGACATCGGTGATGCGTTTGGGAATCGCGACCACACGACAGTCCTCCACGCGTGTCGCACCATCGCGACCCTGCGAGAAAAGAACCACGACATCAACCGCGATTACCACGTGCTCGAGCAAGTCCTGAAAGGGTGAACAAGCTACGCACAACCGTGGGACGAATTGTGAGCAAGTGTCGCCGCCGAAGGGTGGCGGGTTCTTGTTCATATGCTCCCCACGTTCTATCCTGCGCTTTACTAACAGCTTACAAACGCCGAAGCCTCGCGCAACCGCTGGCCCGGGCAGAGTTATCCACCTAGAAGATCGTGATCATCATCATCATCAAGGAAATAAAATGAATCTGTTAAAGACCCAACGCGAAGCGCTGCTCGAGCCTTTGCAAGCGGTCACCGGAATCATCGAGCGGCGCCATACGCTGCCGATCTTGTCCAACGTGTTGCTCTCCAGAACAGACACCCACATCGAGTTTGTCGCTACCGACATCGAAATCGAGATTACGACGAGCATGACAGTCGAGGGGGCTGGAGAAGCCAAGAAAATCACCGTAGGGGCGCGGAAGCTCGTTGATATTCTTCGTGCCCTCCCGGAGGGATCTGAGGTTACTCTTGCGTTGCAGGACAAGAGACTTCAGGTGAAGTCAGGGAAAAGCCGGTTCAACTTGCAAACGCTCTCGGCAGAGGATTTTCCGAGGTTGGCGCTGGTCGAGGCCTCGGCGACGAGTTTCTCGGTACCTCAGAAGTTGCTGAAGTCTCTCTTGGGGCTGGTTCAGTACGCAATGGCTCAGCAGGATATCCGTTACTACCTCAACGGCCTGCTCATGGTCATCGAAGAAGGGCAGCTGAAGCTGGTGGCGACCGACGGGCATCGGCTGGCATACGCAAGCCGGGAAGTCGGGGGAAAGAATCTCACCAAGCAGGAGGTGATCCTTCCCCGCAAGACGATTATCGAGCTCTCGAAGCTCCTTGAGGACAGCGACGACCCGGTTGCGATCGAATTGTCCTCGGCCCAGGCAAAGTTCAAGTTTGGCAACGTAGTGCTCGTGTCGAAGCTGGTAGACGGAAAATTTCCGGACTATGGGCGGGTGATCCCGCAGAACCATCCGAAGAAGCTGAAGCTCGAGCGAATTGCTCTGTTGCAGGCGCTGCAGCGGGCGGCGATTCTCACCAGCGACAAGTTTCGCGGAGTGCGCTGGGTTCTGGGCGAAGGAAGTCTCAAGATCAGCTGCAGCAATACCGAGCAGGAGGAAGCGCAGGAAGAGCTCGATGTGCCGTACAAAGGGGAGACCCTCGACATCGGGTTCAATGTCGGCTATCTCGTGGACGTGCTCAACAATCTGGACGTTGCGGAGGTCGAGTGCGGGTTGGGCGATGCCAATTCGAGCGCGCTGTTTACCCTGCCTGGGCGCAACGATTTCAAATATGTCGTGATGCCGATGCGGATCTGAGTGAAGAGAGAATAAATGTCCGAAGCAGAGAAGAACGATCCCGCGCGCGACCAATACGATTCTGACAGCATCAAGGTACTGAAGGGCCTGGACGCGGTCCGCAAGCGTCCGGGCATGTACATCGGTGACACCTCCGACGGGACCGGTTTGCACCACATGGTGTTCGAGGTCGTGGACAACGCCATCGACGAGGCGCTGGCCGGCTTCTGTAACGAGATCACGGTCACGATTCATACGGACAACTCGATCAGCGTCATCGATAACGGGCGCGGCATTCCAACCGGAATACACGAGGCCGACGAACGGAAGCGCTCGGCCGCGGAGATCGTGATGACCGAGCTTCACGCGGGCGGGAAGTTCGACAACAATTCCTACAAGATCGCCGGCGGTCTGCACGGGGTGGGCGTGTCCGTGGTCAATGCTCTCTCCGAATGGCTGCGCCTCAGCATTCGACGCGACGGGAAAAGCCACTTCATGGAATTCCGGCGTGGCGTGCCTGTGGCGCCTCTCAAGGTGACCGGCAAGACCGAGAGACGCGGTACTGAGGTGCATTTTCTGGCCAGTGCGGAGATCTTCGGGGTGGTCGAGTACCACTTCGACATCCTGGCGCGACGGCTGCGCGAGCTTTCGTTTCTCAACAACGGGGTCAAGATCCAGCTGGTCGACCAACGCTTTGGAAAAGAGGAGAACTTCGCGCACACCGGGGGCGTGAAGGGGTTTGTCGAATACATCAATCGCAGCAAGAACGTTTTGCATGGCACGCCTTTTCACGCGATTGCGCAAAAGGAAGGCATCACTGTAGAGGTGGCGATGCAGTGGAACGACTCCTACCAGGAACAGGTGCTCTGCTTCACGAACAATATTCCACAGCGTGACGGCGGAACTCACCTGACGGGCCTGCGGGCTGCCATGACACGCAGCCTGAATCAATACATCGAGGCGAACGAAGTCGCCAAGAAGGCCAAAGTCGAGACCACCGGCGACGATATGCGTGAGGGCCTGTCATGCGTGCTCTCGGTCAAAGTGCCCGAGCCGAAATTCTCCTCGCAAACGAAGGACAAACTCGTTTCCTCCGAAGTGGGGCCGGTGGTCCAGGAGCTCGTGGGCGAAAAGCTGAAGAATTTTCTCCTCGAGCGGCCCAATGACGCTCGCATCATCTGCGGCAAGATCGTGGATGCGGCACGCGCGCGCGAAGCAGCGCGCAAGGCGCGGGAGATGACGCGCCGCAAAGGCGTGCTCGACTCGTTCGGGCTGTCGGCGAAGCTCGCCGACTGCCAGGAGAAGGATCCAGCGCTTTGCGAGCTCTACATCGTCGAGGGCGACTCGGCCGGCGGTTCTGCCAAGCAGGGCCGCGACCGCAAGTTCCAGGCGATCTTGCCGCTGAAAGGCAAGATCCTGAACGTCGAAAAAGCGCGGTTCGACAAGCTGATCTCCTCCCAGGAGATCGTGACCTTGATCCAGACTTTGGGCACCGGGATAGGCAAGGACGAGTACGATATCTCGAAACTGCGCTACCACCGCATCATCATCATGACTGACGCCGATGTCGACGGGGCGCATATACGCACGCTGCTGCTTACGTTTTTCTATCGGCAGATGCCGGAACTCGTTGAGCACGGACACGTGTACATCGCGCAGCCCCCTCTCTACAAGGTAAAACTTGGCAAGCAGGAACGCTATTTCAAGGACGACCACGAGCGTGCGCAGTTCATGCTCGCACAGGCTTTGGTCGGAGCGTCTCTCACGCCCAAAAAGGGAGCGCAGGCGATCGAGGGCAAGACGCTCGAGCAACTCGCAAAGGCCTATTTATTTGCCGAGGCGGTGGTGGTGCGGGCCTCGAAGATCATCGACGTCGAGGCCTTGGCCGCGCTCATGCGTGGGGTGAAAGTCGATCTTTCCAGCGCGCAGTCCGCGGGGGCGAGCGCGCTCCGGCTCAAACAGGCCATGGCTGCCAAAGGGAATGGTGTCAATGTAAGCGCGCGCTATGACGGCAAGAACGAGCGCCACCAACTGGTGATCGAGCGGACCCACCACGGAAACGTCCGAACGAGCGTGCTCGACGATGACTTTCTGTCCTCGGGAGACTGCCAGCAGCTAAACAGGATAGCGCAGCTGCTGCAGGGGCTCGTCGGGCCCGGCGCCGTGATCAAGCGCGAGGACAAGGAAGAGGGGGTTGGCGATTTTCCGCAAGCCATGAAGTGGCTGCTGGGAGAAGTCGAGCGCAGCGCAGCGATCCAGCGCTACAAGGGCCTCGGAGAGATGAATCCGGAGCAACTTTGGGAGACTACGATGGATCCAAAGTCCCGGCGGCTGCTCAAAGTGCAGATCGAGGACGGGATCGCCGCGGATGAAATCTTCACCAAGCTGATGGGCGACGATGTCGAGCCCCGGCGGATGTTCATCGAGCAGAACGCACTGGTCGCGCGGCTCGACGTTTGAAGGTCGCCCGCGATGGCGGGCGCCGGTATCTAAGCCGCTTTCTTGCTTCGGACCGCCCGCCGGCGATTGGCAGGTCGCTTCGCGCGCGTCTTGCTCTCGGCTCTCGGCTTCGCCGGGGTTCTTTCGGGTGCTTCGACCGCTGCAGGCGGGCGCACGCCAGCTTTCGCTGCGCGAGGCGCGAACTCGAATCCAACCTTGCCGTCCGCGCCGCGCACCAGGAAAGCCGAAAACGGCCTGCCTTTCCGGGAAATGAATCGATGCAGAAGATCGGTCTTTCCCGTGGCGAGCAGCTTCCTTATCTCCTCGGGCTCAACGGGCCGCTGCAAGATGACGCGTCCTGAGCGAAAGTCACAGCGCCGCTCGGGGTTGACGCTGTTCTCGCAGACATAGGCCATCGGCTGCTCGAACACTCGGCCGCCGCATTTTGGGCAGGGGCCGAGCGGGGTCAGCGCTGAAAAATCCACCTTCGCCGCGGTGCCGTCGGCATCCGCCTGCCGCCCAAAGTCGAACTCGGCGCGAAACTCGGGCGTAAGCCGCACCATTGCGGCAAACGGCTTGCCGAGGCGGCTGCGGAAGCCCGTCAAGGGCCCCACCGAGCGCTTGGCGATCAGCGTCTCGATTTCCTCGGGAGCGAACTCGCGGCTCGACACGACTTTCCAGATCGCAAAGTCGCACTTCTGGCACTTGAACTTGCGATAGGTCTCCTGAACCTTGCCGCCGCACTTGGGACACGGAGTCTTCAGAGTGAGGAAAACGGTGTCGGGGATGTCGCCGTGCTTGATGCGCGAAACCATCTCGCGCGTGAGATCGACGATGTGGTCCATGAACGCGCTGCGCGGAAGTTCCCCGTGCTCCATCTGTTTGAGCTTGAATTCCCAGTTCCCTGTGAGCTCCGGAGAGCACAGTTCGTTCACCCCGAAGTGGCGCAACGCGAAGAGGAGCGACGAAGCCTTCGGCGTCGGCTGGAGCTCGCGACCGATGCGGTGCACATAGTCCTCGTAAATCAGACCCTCGATGATCTGCGCACGGGTTGCCGGAGTGCCCAATCCCTTCTCGCTCATGGCTTCGCGCAGCTCCTCGTCCTCGACCAGTTTTCCGGCGCCTTCCATCGCCGAGAGCAGCGTGGCTTCCGTGAAGCGGGCCGGCGGCTTTGTCTGGATGGCGCGAACATCCACCTCGCGCGCGCGCACTTTTTCTTCGTTCTTGATTGCAACGAGGCTCGGCGATTCGCCCGTTTCAGCTTCCTTGCCGTAGACCTGGAGCCAGCCGGCTTCAGTCATGACTCGGCCCTCGGTCTTGAACGCTTCGCCCTCGACGCGGGTGATCCGCGTCGTCACGAGATACTCCGCTGCCGGGAAGAACACGGCGAGAAAGCGCTTCACGACCAGATCGTAAAGTTTCCCTTCCGCCTCGGAGAGATGCCCCGGCCTCTGCATCGTGGGGATGATCGCGAAGTGGTCGGAAATCTTCTTGTTGTCGAATATGCGTTTGTTCGGTTTGACCCAGCCTTTCTTGAGTATCTGGGCCGCGTGGCGCGCGTAGCCCGATTTCTGCGCAACGAACGTGTCGAGGGTTTTCTTCACGGTGCCGAGATAATCCTCGGGTAATGCACGCGAATCCGTCCTTGGATAGGTCAGGGCCTTGTGTCTTTCGTAGAGCGCCTGGGCGAGCGCGAGCGTGGTTTTGGCCGAGAAGCCGAAACGGCCGTTCGCTTCGCGCTGCAGGCTCGTCAAGTCGTAGAGAAGAGGCGAAAGCTGCGAGGCGGGCTTCGCCTCCTCGGTGGCAACGCCCGGCTTTCCCAGGCATTTCGCGCCGATGGCGGAGGCCCGTTTCTCCTCCCACAATCTCTCGGGTCTTGCCTCGGCATCCTCTTTGTCCTTTTGGAAGTTTTCGTCGAACCAGCGACCGGCGTACTCGCCTGCCGCGGCGGCAAACGTGGCGTGGATTTCCCAATAGCCGCGTGCCTTGAAACTGCGTATACGATCCTCGCGCTCGACGAGAATTGCGAGCGTCGGTGTCTGCACACGGCCGACCGTGGTCTTGTAAAAGCCGCCTCCCTTCGAGTTGAAGGCTGTCATGGCACGCGTGCCGTTGATTCCGATGAGCCAGTCCGACTCGGAGCGGCACAGAGCGGCGTCGGCCAGGGGGCGTAACTCGCGGTCCTTGCGCAACTGCTCGAAACCTTCCTTGATGGAGCTTTGCGTCATCGACTGCAGCCACAAACGCTCGATTGGCTTCTTGTTGCCGGCATGCCGATCGATATACCGGAAGATCAACTCGCCTTCCCGACCCGCGTCGCAGGCGTTTATCACGCCGGTAACGTCCTTGCGCCGAAGCAACTTCACGAGGAGTTTGAGGCGTTCCTCACTGCGCTCGATCGGCTTCAGATCGAAGTGCGGTGGAATCACGGGCAGGTTGGCGAAAGACCACTTGCCTCGTTTGACCTCCACGCCCTCGGGTGGAACGAGCTCCAGAAGATGGCCGATCGCCGACGAAAGGACGTAGTCCCGGCTTTCGTAGTAGTCGCCGTGGCGCGTAAAGCCGCCCAAAGTGCGCGCGATGTCATTCGCCACGGAGGGCTTTTCGGCGATGATGAGTTTCTTGGCCACTGGGAAGAAAAGATTGCGAAGACAGACGACAGGATTCGAGGCCGTCTCTACGCGAAGCGCAGAATGATAAGTGTAATCGGAACGTGAAGCAAGAAACTGCCGCGCGCGAACGCCGAGTCCATCTCGCGGGCTCGCTCTGGATTAGTGCGTCTGGCGTTTTTCCCCGTCGGGTATCAACTCGTCGAGAATCAGCGCGTCGACATTGCCCCGGCGCGTCCAAAGCACCATCAGGACGATCACCTTGAGCTTGTCCAACCCCACGACTTCGTTGGGCAAGGCCATCCCACGCTCGATGATGAGTTCGCGCAGCAACGGGGTGAGGACTTTCGCGCCCTCGAGAAAAGCGATGAAGCCCCGGCTTTCCAGCGACAATTTGGTCGCTTCGTCCGCAGAGTACCCGCGGAAGGATTCTCGTTCGTCGAGGGACTCCGGGAGAGTCTCCTTGGGAAGATCCGTGAGGGTGTTCAGCCAGTCCAGCGCGTCCTCGATGTCGTCGTTTTCGAAGCCGGCTGCGTGCAGCTTGCGCTCAAGCGTATCCTGATCGGGATAGGTCTGGGTCTGGTAGTAATTCTCGAAAAGGTATACGAGTACGTCGAACATTCGCTATGAATCCTCAGCGGATACGTTGGTATAGACCTCCGGGGAGGCCGGCCACTTTCCCTTCCAACTCCAACTGCAGCAGAATGGACGATACGATTTCGGCCGTCAAGCCGCTGCGCGCCATCAGGCCGTCAATATCGCAAAGATCGAAACCCATCTTGTCGAGCAAGTCGTGACCTTCGCCGGGTTCCGGCGATCTCGTTTCGGGCGCCACTGCGGCGCCGAGCTCCTCCAGAACGTCCTGCGCACTCTCGACCAGCTTCGCGCCCTGCTTGATCAGCGCGTGACAGCCCTTCGAGAGCGGCGAGTGGATCGAGCCGGGGATGGCAAGGACTTCACGGCCCTGTTCTGCGGCGAGGCGTGCGGTGATGAGCGAGCCGGAGTCGAGGGCAGCCTCGACGACAAGACAGCCACGGGCAAGGCCTGATATGAGGCGGTTGCGCCGAGGAAAATTTCCCGCGTTCGGCGGTGTGCCGAGCGGAAATTCGGATACGAGGGCGCCCCGCAACAGGATTTCCTCCGCAAGCGCCTCGTTGCGGCGTGGATACACGATGTCGATGCCCGTGCCCAGCACGGCGATGGTGGACCCGCGTCCCTCCAGTCCGCCGCGGTGTGCGGCGCTGTCCACACCGATAGCCAGGCCGCTCACGATGACCAGGCCAGCCTCGCTGAAGGCTCGGGCGAAGCTCTCTGCAGTCTTCAGTCCCTGCGGTGTCGCGTTTCGGCTGCCGACCACGGCAAGCCCTGAGGAAGAAAGGATCTTCGCATTGCCTGCAACATAGAGCAAAGCCGGCGGGTCAGGGATTTCCAGGAGTTGCTTGGGGTATTCGGCGTCGGCAAGGGTCAGAACCTTGTGCCTGGGCTGGGCAGCCCACTGGAGAGCTTTTTCGACTTCGGAGCCGCTGTTTCGCTCGAGGATGCTTGCTGCAAGCGCTTCGGGCACGACGCGACAGAGCTGCGATCGCGTCGCATTCAATACGTTGGCGGGAAGACCGAAAGTGGAAAGCAGGGATCGGAATCTCTGGCCACCGAGCCCGGAGACCAGGCTGAGCTCGATCCAGGCGGCCAGATCGCCTGAATCGTTCATTCGTGAAGGCTCCTCCGGACGGGATTCTTGATCAGGGGTTCTGCACGATGTCTCCGCTCTGCACCGGCCGTGTACTTTCCATTACCAGCGCGTAGGAGACCGAATCGAAGGTACGGAAGATGAAGACCAGGCCGTAGCGCTCCGGGGGCAGCTGGATGGCTGGGGAGCGGTCACGCGATTTCAGATAATCTTTCTGATCGTAGATCACGACATTGCGGTAGATGGCAAGTACGTGTCCGACCTCCAAGCCGTCGCGCCTGCCTCTGCTGATGGAGATGATCGAGTCGCGCCCGCCCACGCTGGTAGCCAGAGCATCGTAAAGTCCTATGATTCGGCCGCTCACCTCGGAACTCGGCGCATGAGGCACGTACTGTGGGATGGTCGGCGGGGGCGCGGGAATGAGTCGATCGCCCGCAGAAATCTCCTTCTTGGAATTCACGATTTGCACCGTGGCGGGTTCGCCGCTTCGAGTCACGCGGGCCGTACCCAGGAACACCGCTTCGATTCCCAGGGTCTTCTGGTTGTCGGGGTCGACCAGCGGTCGCCCGGCGCGATAGACCTGCCAAACCGGCGCGTCGGCGTCACCGAAACCGCTGACATAGGCCACATTGCCTGCGCCTAAGTTGACCCGATTTTCCTCCGTAGCGATAATCCGCGGGGCCTTGTCGAGGCCGCCCGCCTCGATGATCAACGGCTGCGTCAGAAACGGCTCGATCGCCTTGGGCGAAATGGCGGGTATCGCCTCCGACGTCAGGGGTTGAGTGTAGATGTGCGGCAGAAGTTTTACCCCTTCAGCACCGCGAGCCCCACGAGTGTCGCCTGCATCGCCACGAGTGTCGCCTGCATCGCCGAGACGCAATTGCGGCGGCGACACGCTCCTGTCGAGCACGAGGACATCGCCGGGGGAGATGTTGTGCGGATTTCTGATCTGCTCCTGGTTCATGCGCCAGATCTCCGGCCAGCGCCATTGATCTTTGAGGAATTTGGTGGCGATGCTCCAAAGCGTATCGCCCCTTTGGACGACGTAGCGGTCTGGCGCCGTTTCCTTTACCTGGAGATCGCCCTGTGCAAGGGCCAACAACCCTGCGCCCGCCAGGGCGAGCGCGAGGAGAGCTGTGATAGACTTTTGCATGACCGCCTCGTCTGGATTTAGCCGCCTGCAGTCCCTATATTAGCTTTTGCGGCTTACTTTTTACAGTCCGCATTAAATTCTGCATCTAATTCTTTCAATTTGCAAGTATTTATGGCGTTGCTAAATATCCTCCGCTACCCCGATCCGAGGCTCTATAAACGCGCCGCGCCAGTGGCGGAGGTCGACGAATCGGTTCGTGCCCTGGTCCGGAACATGGCCGAAACCATGTACGCGGCGCCGGGGGTAGGACTCGCAGCGACGCAGGTCGACGTGGACAAACGAGTGATCGTCATCGACGCCTCCGAGAGCCGGAATGAGCTCCTGGTTTTGATCAACCCGGAGATCGTCAGTCGCGATGGCGTCCAGTATTGCGAGGAGGGCTGCCTGTCGGTTCCGGGAATCTACGAGCCGGTTGAGCGCGCCGAGCGCGTGACCGTGCGCGCGCTCGGCCTGGACGGAAAGTCCTTCACCTTCGTCGCAGAGAAAATCCTCGCGGTCTGCATCCAGCACGAAATGGATCACCTCGAGGGCAAAATCTTCGTCGACTATCTGTCGCGCCTCAAGCAGCAACGCATCAAGGCGAAACTTCAAAAACAATTCCGCGAGACGGCCTGAGGCAGGGGTTGGACCCCGCCGATTCGCGATCGGTGCAGGGTTTTGCCGCTACCGTGAATGTCCTCTTCGCCGGCACTCCTGAATTTGCGGCACGGTGCCTCGAGACGCTTCTCGAGTCCCGCCACCGTGTAGTCGGTGCGATGACTCGGCCGGATCGGCCTGCCGGCCGCGGTCTTGCGCTGGCGCCATCACCGGTGAAGAAGCTTGCGGCAGAGCGAGGCATTCAGGTGGCCCAACCCGCGAGCCTGCGGGACGCGGACGCACAAGCGGAGCTCGAACGCTTCCGGGCCGACGTCATCGTGGTGGCTGCCTACGGTCTGATTCTGCCGCAACCGGTGCTCGAGCTTCCCCGGTACGGGGCAATCAATATTCACGCGTCGCTGTTGCCGCGATGGCGCGGAGCGGCGCCCATTCAGCGGGCGCTGCTCGCCGGTGATCGGGACACCGGTGTGTCGATCATGCAGATGGACGCGGGGCTCGACACAGGCCCGGTGCTGATGCAGGAAAAAATTCCGATCCTGGAAGACGATACCGCGGGCACGCTGCACGATCGGCTCGCGGAGCTCGGCGCGAAACTCATAGTCCGGGCCCTGGATGCGCTGGAAGCCGGCGGGGTCGAGGCCACACCCCAACCGGCCGAGGGGGTGACGTATGCAGCCAAGCTCGGCAGGCACGAGGCGCGCGTTGACTGGCGTGAGAGTGCGGCGAAGGTGAATCGCCAGGTTCGCGCGCTCAATCCGTCACCGGGCGCAGATGCACGCGTGCGCGGGGTGGAGCTCAAGATTTGGCGTTGCGCCACCGCCGCGGGGCGGGGGGAACCGGGTGAGATCCTTGGCGTAGATCCACGCGGCTTGTGCGTCGCCTGCGGGGAAGGCGTCCTGGTCGTAACCGAGTTGCAGCGCTCGGGGGGAAAGCGACTTTCTGCCGCCGAATTTCTCAGGGGATTTCCTATTTCGGCTGGCGAGCGCTTCGAAGCCCGGTAGCAAGGGCGGTCGAACACTGCGCCTATAATGCAAGCAACGCCCGTGACCTTGCGTGGTGCCCCGTGTCCACAGTTTCCACCGGCCCTTCCCTCGCCGAGGCTTTTGTTGCCGCCGCCGAAGCCATCGGGCGCGTCTCCGGGGGGGAGAGCCTGAACGTTGCGCTCGCCGACCTGAAACACCGTGCGTCGGCGCAAACACTTGCTGCCGCCGCACAGGACCTTTGTTATAACGCGCTGCGGGGCTACGGGGTGGTCGACGTGGCCCTGGAGCGACTGCTGCAGAAACCACTCACGGATTCCCCGGTGCGGGGGCTATTGCTCACCGCGCTCGCGGAACTCGTTGCGCGGCCGCAGTCCGCGCACGCGGTCGTGCACCAGGCGGTGGAAGCGGCTGTTTTGCTCGGGCACTCGCGCGCGAAAGGACTGGTGAACGCGGTGATGCGCAGCTTTCAGCGCCGCATGCCCGAGCTTCTCTCTGAGATCGAGGCTACCGAATCCGGCCGTTACCGCCATCCGCAATGGTGGATCGACGCTTTGCGCCTGGCCTACCCGCACGAGTGGGAGTCCGTCCTTCTTGAGTCGAACCGTCATCCGCCCATGGTCCTGCGGGTAAACCGGCGACGCCTCTCGGCGAACGCGTATCTGGAGAAACTGTACCTCGCCGGAATTCCAGCGCGCGCGCTGGGGCAAGATGCGGTACTGGTCGAAAAACCTTGCCGGGTCGAACGGCTGCCGGGATTTGCAGCAGGCGAGGTCTCGGTGCAGGATGCCGGCGCCCAGCGAGCAGCGCCGCTTCTGGATGTTCGCGACGGGATGCGGGTGCTGGATGCCTGCGCGGCGCCGGGTGGCAAGACCGGACACCTGCTCGAGCTTGCGCAGTGCGACCTTCTCGCGGTGGACTCGGACAGCGTGCGCGCGCGGCGTATCGCCGAAAATCTCTCCAGACTGAAGCTCTCGGCGAAAGTCGTGGTCGGCGATTGCCGCAAGCCGGAGGGTTTCTGGGGAGGGACGCCTTTCGATCGCATTCTCCTGGATGCGCCTTGCTCGGCATCGGGCGTGGTGCGGCGTCATCCCGACATCAAGTGGCTGCGCCGGAAGGCCGATGTATCCGAATTCGGCCGCACGCAGGCGGAACTGCTGGAAGCCTTATGGCGGGTACTCGCCCCCGATGGTAAATTGTTGTACGCCACGTGCTCGGTGTTTCCCGAGGAGAACGGCGCTCAGGTGGAGAATTTTCTTCTGCGGCACCCTGAAGCTGAAATGCTTCGGCTCCCAGGGCTCACCGGGGGTGACGAAAGGGCCCCGCACCCTCTTGCGCGACAGATCCTGCCGAGCGCCGACAGCGACGGTTTTTTCTACGCGTTGCTGAAAAAAACTGCTGCCCAAGCCGGGGAATGAACACAAGCTTGCGTCGATTCGTCACCGCGCTCGCGCTGGGCGTCTCTACGTCGGCGCTGGCACAGCCCATCCAGGTGAACAACGCAGGGTTGGAGATCGCCGAGACGCGCTATTTCCTGAACGCGGATTTTCGCCTTGATCTGACCGCGCCGCTCCTGGAGGCCTTGAACAATGGCGTATCGCTCGGCTTCCTCGTGGAGTTCCAGCTGACGCGGAGGCGATGGTACTGGTTCGACGAGAAAACCGCCTCCGAAAAGCTGGAGCTGCGGCTTTCCTACCTCCCGCTGGCGCAACAGTACCGGCTGTCGAGCGGAACGCTGCACCAGAGCTTCCCCACGCTCGCCGAAGCGCTGGAGGCGCTCGGCAGGGTTCACGGCTGGCCGGTGCTGGGACAGGATCAGGTCGACAACGGCCGAGCCTACGTTGCCGCGGTGCGCCTGCGCCTTGATCCGGCTCAGCTGCCGACGCCTTTCCGCGTGAGTGCCGTCACCAACCGCGAGTGGACGCTGACGTCGGACTGGAAGCGATTTCCGTTCACGCCGCTTGCGCCGGTGCAGGAGGCCCGATGACCTACGTGCTCATCGCCAGCGCCGCTCTCGGGGGCATTTTGCTGTTCCTGCTTGCCGCCGCGACCGCCAACTCGCCGCTCTTCGCCGAGCACTATCCGCTGCTGCTCGGCCTGAACGCGGCAATTGCTCTGGCGCTCCTCGGGCTCGTGGGGTATCAGCTGGCGATCCTCGCGCGGCAGCGCCGCACCAAGGTGTTCGGTTCGCTGCTGACCTTCCGCGTGCTCGTGATGTTTGCCGTGGTGGGAGTGGTTCCCGGGCTCCTCGTCTATACCGTGTCGCTGCAGTTCCTCGCGAAGAGCATTGAATCCTGGTTCGACGTGCGCGTCGAGCGCGCGCTCGAGGGGGGCCTCAATCTCGGCCGGGCGGCGCTCGACGTCATGTTGAACGAACTGCTTCTCAAGGCCCATGTGATAGCGCTCGATCTTTCCGAGACCCCGGGGCGCGAGCAATCCGCCGTGCTTGCTCGTTTGCGCGAGCAGGCCTACGTCGAAGAAGCGTGGCTCATGACCGCAGGAGGACAGGTGCTGGCGAGGGCGAGCCGGGAACCCGGAAAGCTCGTGCCGCCCGCCCCAAGCGCGCAGGCGTTGCGCGACGCACGGCAAGTGCGCGGCTATGGCGCGGTCGAGCCGGTTGGCGACAAGGGGCTTTTGCTGCGAGTGATCGTGTCGCTGGACAGTCCGAGGCGGGCCGACGATCCGCGCTTGCTGCAGCTTACGCACTGGGTGCCGCAGGCGCTCGCCGAACAAGGCGAATCAGTGCAAAGCGTGTATCGTGCATACAAGGAGCTGTCGCTGTCTCGCCAGGGGCTGAAGGAAATCTACATTCTCACGCTGACCTTGACGCTGTTGCTCGCTTTGCTTTCGGCGATCGCACTCGCGTTCCTGCTGTCGCGGCGCCTGTCGAAACCGCTCGCCGTGCTCGCCGAAGGCACCCAGGCGGTGGCGCGCGGCGATTTTTCGCGCCGCGCCCGGGTCACGAGCCGCGACGAGCTGGGAATCCTCACGCAGTCGTTCAACAGCATGACTCAACAGCTGGGCGAGGCGCAGAGCGCCGCGCTGCTCAATCAGGCGCAGCTCGAAACCGCCAAGGCGTACCTGGAGAGCATTCTCGCCAACCTGTCGGCGGGTGTGCTCGTTTTCGATCATGGCCTTGTCCTGCGGATTGCGAACAGCGGGGCGGGCAGCATATTGAACGAGAACGTTGCCGCCCTGATCGGACTGAAACTCGAGAATTGGCACACGCTCGCCGAGTTCGCCCGCATGCTGCCGGCGGAGTTCGAACAGCACGGAGAGGCCGCGTGGCAGCAGCAAATCGAGATGCGCGAGCGCGGGGCGGTGATTCTCGTGCGGGGTTCGCCGCTGCCCGAGACGGGCGGGGGCGGGTACGTCGTGGTATTCGACGACATCACGCAATTGATCGCAGCCCAGCGCGCAACCGCCTGGGGCGAGGTCGCGCGCAGGCTCGCTCACGAGATCAAGAATCCGCTCACACCGATCCAGCTCGCCGCGGAGCGCCTGCAGGCGAAGCTCGGCGACAAACTTCCCTTCGAGGCCGCGCGCGCGCTCGACCACGCCACGGAGACCATCGTCGCGCAAGTGACCGCCATGAAGAACATGGTCGATGATTTCCGCGACTATGCCCCTACGCCCCCGCCGCAACTCGAAGGCCTGGATCTGAACCGGCTGGTCGCGGAAGTCCTCGCGCTGTACGAGCAGTCCGGAACCCGGATTCAGGCCAACCTCCAGAAGAGCATTCCGCTGGTGCGCGGTGACCCCGACCGCCTGCGCCAGGTAATCCACAATCTGCTGCAAAACGCCCAGGATGCCCTTTTCGGAAGCAGCGACCCGAAAATCGAAGTGTCGACCGAGCTCTCCGGCGGCCAGGTGTGGCTGCGCATCAGCGACAATGGTTGCGGCTTCCCCGAGGCCATCATCAACGGCGCATTCGAGCCCTATGTCACCACCAAGCCCAAAGGGACGGGACTGGGGCTGGCGATCGTAAAACGGATCATCGACGAGCATCACGGCACCGTTCGGATAGAAAACGGCACCGGGAAGGAAGGGGGTCGCGGCGCGGCAGTGCGGATTTCGCTTCCGCTTGCGGCTTGATCGGCCATGGCACAGATACTGGTCGTTGACGACGAAGTCGGAATCCGGGAGCTGTTGTCGGAAATCCTCTCCGACGAAGGACACTCGGTGCAGCTTGCCGAGAATGCCACCGCCGCGCGCTCGTTGCGCGCGCAGGGACGCCCGGACCTCGTGTTGCTCGATATCTGGATGCCCGACGCGGACGGCATTACGCTTCTGAAGGAATGGGCTACCGGGGGCCAGCTCACCATGCCGGTGATCATGATGTCGGGCCACGGCACCATCGATACGGCAGTCGAGGCAACGCGCATCGGCGCAATGGATTTCCTGGAAAAACCGATCGCGCTGCAGAAGCTGCTCGCGACCGTGAAGCGCGCGCTGCGCGCGGGCGAGGCGCACGCGGTGATGCCGCTCAGCATCGCGAATTTCGGCCGCTCGGTGATCATCACCGAGTTGAAGAAACGCCTGGCGAGGATCTCTGCCGCAGGCCCGGCGGTGCTGATGCGCGGCGAGAGAGGGGTGATGCCGGAGCTCTACGCGCGCTACCTGCAACAGCCCAACGCGCCCTGGATCGATGCGGCGCACGCACTCAACGAGGCGTCCCAGGACCTGCTGCAGCAGGCTTCCGGCGGCGTGCTGTTCGTCGGGGAACTCGCGATGCTCTCGAGGAACCAGCAGAAGCACCTGGCGTTTCTCGCGGCCCGCGCGGAAAAGAGCAACGTGCGGCTGGTATCCTTTACCGCGGAGGAGCCCAAGCTTCTGGTGGAATCGCAAGGCTTCGACGCGGCCTTGATGCAAGCCCTCGCGGGAATCGTCATCGCGCTTCCGGCGCTGCGCGAGCATCCGGAGGACATTCCCGAGATCGCAACCCTCATGCTTGCCCAGTTGGTGGAAACGCGCTTTTGTCCGCCGCGGAGCTTTTCTACCGGGGCCCTCAACGTCCTGCGCCAATTCTCCTGGCCGGGTAACTTCGAAGATCTCGCCGCGGCAGTGCGTAACCTGGCGCTCACCAGTCTGGAGGAGGAAATAGGTGTCGCGGACGCAGAACGGGTGCTGCCGCAGTTCGTACGCCGCGGCGCGGAGGCCGACCTGTCGCTCGATCTCCCCCTGCGCGAGGCCCGCGAGGCCTTCGAGCGAACCTACTTCGAACATCATCTCGCACAGGTGAACGGCTCCATTGCGCGCGTCGCCGAGCGAAGCGGTCTGGAGCGCACGCACCTGTACCGCAAGTTGAAAGCGCTCGGCATTCTCGCCGGGCGAAAAGAAGACTGACTCCCGATATGGGTTCGGCATAAAATGCGTGCTTTTTCGCGCGGACTCCCGCCTTGAAAATCGTAATCCTCGGCGCTGGCCAGGTTGGCTCATCGGTTGCCGAAAGCCTCGTGTCCGAAGCCAACGACATCACGGTTGTGGATGTCGACGGCGCGAGGCTGCGCAATCTCCAGGACCGGCTGGATTTGCGCACGGTGCTCGGCAGCGCCGCGCACCCCTCCGTGCTGGTCGAGGCGGGCATCGAGGATTGCGACATGATGATAGCGGTCACGCAAAGCGACGAGACCAACCTGGTCGCATGCAAGCTGGCACAGCAGCTGTTCAACGTCCCGACCCGCATCGTGCGCCTGCGCGCCACCGACTATCTTTCCAACGAGCGCGTGCTCGGCCCGGACTGCTTCGACGTGGATCTGGCGATCTGTCCGGAGCAGATCCTCACCGACTACATCGTCAAGCTCATCGAATTTCCCGAGGCGCTGCAGGTGCTCGAGTTCGCCCGCGGCAAGGTGAGCCTGGTCGCAGTGCGTGCGTTCCAGGGCGGTCCCCTGGTCGGTCATCCCCTGAAGGACTTGAGGAAGCACATTCCATCCGTGGACACGCGCATCGCCGCCATATTTCGCGGTGACAGCCCGATTCTGCCCGAGGGAGATACGGTGGTGCAGGCCGGAGACGAGGTATTCTGCCTCGCCGCGACGGAAGACATCCGCCAGGTCATGCACGAGCTGAGGCGCATGGACCAGGCGGTAAAAAGAGTCATGATCGCGGGGGGCGGAAATATCGGATTGCGCCTGGCGCGGGCGATCGAGCGCGACTACGCGATCAAGATCATCGAGTACGACAAGAGGCGCTGCGAGGTGCTCTCCACCCGCCTCGACCGGGCGCTCGTGTTGCAGGGAGACGTTACCGACGAAGGACTGCTGGAGGCTGAAAACGTCTCCGATATGGACCTCTTCGTCGCGGTGACCAACGACGACGAGAACAACATCATGTCCTGCCTGCTTGCCAAGCGCATGGGCGCGCGCCGGGTGGTCGCGCTCATCAACCGGCGCTCCTACGTCGACCTGCTGCAGGCCGGTCAGATCGATATCGCGATTTCACCGGCGCAGGCAACCATCGGCACGCTGCTCGCCCATGTGCGGCGCGGTCACGTTACCCGGGTGCACAGCCTGCGCCGCGGCGTGGCCGAGGCGCTCGAGGCCGTGGTGCACGGTGATCGCGACTCGTGCCGCTGCGTCGGCCGGAAAATCGAGGAAATCGACCTGCCCAGGGGCGCCGCAATCGCTGCAATCGTGCGCGGCGACAAGGTGATCATGGCCCATCACGACACCGTGGTGCTTGCCGAGGACCACCTGATCGTCTTCGTCACCGACAAGAAACTCCTGCCCAAGGTGGAGAAACTCTTCGAGGTCAGCGTCGGCTTCGTCTGAACCGGACTCCGCGCGCCATGGTCAGGCCGTTTCCCGTACTCAACGTGCTGAGCGTCTTGATCGTCGTCTTCTCGCTCGCAATGCTTCTGCCCCTGGGCGTCTCGTACATGTACGGCGATGCGGCGCGGCAGGCCTATGAGAAGGCCGTGCTGATCACCTTTGCGAGCGGAGCAGCTTTGTGGCTGGTCACCCGCTCCCGCCAGGCCGAGCTGCAGACCCGCGACGGGTTTCTCCTGGTGGCGCTGGTGTGGACGGTCCTGCCGGCGTTCGCCGCGCTGCCCCTTCTGACTTACATGCCCGAGCTCAGTCTCACCGACGCCTACTTCGAAACCGTGGCGGCGCTCACCACTACCGGTTCGACCGTGCTGTCGGGCTTGGACAAGCTGCCGCCTTCCATAAACCTGTGGCGCTGCGAGCTGCAGTGGCTGGGCGGAATGGGGATCATCGTCCTCGCGGTAGCGATCCTGCCGCTGCTCGGGATCGGCGGGAGCCAGATCATGCGGACCGAGACCCCGGGGCCGATGAAGGACACCAGGCTCACCCCGCGCATCACCGAAACGGCGAAAGGCCTGTGGCTGGTCTACGCGCTCATGACGCTCGCCTGCGCCTTGGTTTTCAAGGCGGTGGGAATGGGCTGGTTCGATGCGGTGGTCCATTCGTTCTCGACCTTGAGCCTGGGCGGATTCTCCCCACACGACGCGAGCTTCGCTTACTTCAATTCTCCGGCGATCGAGGCTGTGGCAATTTTTTTCATGCTCATCGGAGGGATTAATTTCGGAACCCACTTCCTCGCGTTCCGCAAGCTGAGCCTGGCGCCTTACCGGAGCGACCCCGAGGCGCGTGCATACGTCGCACTGATCACGGTGTCGGTGCTCGGAGTCGCCTGGTTCCTGTTCGCCCACCAGGTCTATCCGTCTTTCTGGACGGCGCTACGCCACAGCGCGTTCAACGTCGTCTCGGTCGCGACGACAGCCGGTTTTGCCAGCACCGATTTCAACCAATGGCCGATCTTCGCGCCGGTATGGATGCTGTTCCTCTGCTGTTTCGCCACTTGTTCCGGTTCCACCGGCGGCGGCATCAAGATGATTCGCGCCGAGCTGATGGTTCGCCAGGCGCTGCGAGAGCTCATGTCCATCATTCACCCGCGCGCCTATCTGCCCGTCAAGCTGTCCGGCCAAAGGGTGGAAAACAACATCATCTTCGCAGTCCTGGCGTTCATGCTGATCTGGGGCGGGTCGGTCGTCGCAATGACCATGCTCCTTCTCGCCTCGGGGCTGGATATCATCACCGCCTTTTCGGCGGTGATCGTGTGCATCTGCAATACGGGGCCGGGGCTGAACCTGGTGGGGCCGGCGACGACCTATGCAGCGCTCAGCGATTTTCAGACCTGGGTATGCACGGTCGCCATGCTGATCGGGCGCCTGGAGCTGTTTACGCTGTTCATCGTCATCACGCCGGCGTTCTGGCGAAAATAACGGCATTCACGGACGGTCTTACCTGGCGCAGATCACCATGATCTCGACCAGCATGCGCGGGTCGGCCAGTTTCGCCTCGACCGTGGCCCGAGCCGGCAGATTGGCAGGGTCGGCCCACGCCGTCCAGGCGGCGTTCATCTCGTCGCGGTTGCGGATGTCGGTAACCCACACGTTGGCGGAAAGAATCTTCGACTTGCCGGTGCCCGCGGCGGCGAGGATTGCGTCTATCTTCTTCAGCACCTGCTCGGTCTGGCCCCTGGCGCCCTGGGTGAGATCGTCGGCGACCTGGCCTGCCACATAGACGAGGCCGCCGTGTTCGACTGCGGCGCTGAACAGTTTGCCCCCCGGTTGGCGTTTGATGGTCATTTGGAGTCTCCCGTTACCGCGGCGGCAGGATTTTCACCTTCAGCTCGCCCAGGCCCTCTATTCCCGCGAGCAGCTCGTCCCCCGACTTGGCGGCGCCGACCCCGGCCGGCGTGCCGGTCATGATGAGATCGCCGGCTTCGAGCCTGTAGTACTGCGTCAGAAACTCGATCTGTTCGGGCACGCTCCAGATCATCTGGTCGATGTCCGAGTTCTGGCGAAGCTCGCCGTTTACCTTGAGCCAGAGCTTGCCTTTTTTCGGGTGCCCGCTCTTGGAGGCGGGGGTGATCGGCCCGACCGGGGCGGACTGGTCGAAATCCTTGCCGAAGGTCCAGGGCCGGCCCTTGTCTTTTCCGACTTGCTGCAAATCACGCCGCGTCATGTCCAGGCCCACCGCGTAACCCCAGATGTGCTCGTTGGCTTTGGCTGCCGGGATCCTGTAACCACCGGTGCCGACCACCGCGACCATCTCGGTCTCCCAGTGGTAGTTGGTCGTCATCGGCGGATAGTTCACCGCGCCGCCCTCGGGGACCAGATCGTGAGCCGATTTGGCGAAGAAAAACGGCTGCTCGCGGCCGTCACCGCCCATCTCTTTCTGGTGTTCGACGTAATTGCGGCCGACGCAGAAGATGCGGCGCACCGGAAAGCGGGCGTTCGATCCCACGATGGGAAGCGAAGGGATGTCCCAGCTGCTGATGACGTATTCCATTTTCATGACGAGAAGTCCTCACAAGATCGCTAGAGAAGTGCGGCGCCAACCGAATGGCCGGGCACCGGCGAAAGGGGCGTATTCTCGCATGAACAGGCCATCCGGACGCGCTTCGCGTTGCCGGCGCAAAAAAATAACGGGCACCCGAAGGTGCCCGTTCGAAGACAAGCCCGTTTCCGGGCCTTTTCCTACCTTACATGTGATAGGCGGTCTCGCCGTGCGAGTTGATGTCCAGACCTTCGCGTTCCTCTTCTTCGGTCACGCGCAGTCCCACGAGGAGGTCCGCAATCTTGAAGGAGACGAAAGCCACCACGGCGGTCCAGACGAACACCACGCCGACGGCTTGTGCCTGGATCCAGAGCTGCCCCATGATCGAGTAGTCGGCTGCAGTGGTCATCTTGCCGGTGAACCAATCGACCGGAAAGCTCGGCCCGCCGAGCTTCGGCGAATTGAAAACGCCGGTAAGCAGCGCCCCGAGAATGCCCCCAACCGCGTGCACGCCGAAGACATCGAGCGCATCGTCTGCACCAAGCAACTTCTTCAGGCCGTTCACGCCCCACAAGCACACCAAGCCGGCGGCAAGGCCGATGACGAACGCGCCCGGGATGCCGACGTTGCCTGCCGCCGGGGTGATCGCAACCAGGCCTGCAACCGCGCCGGATGCTGCGCCCACCATGCTCGGCTTGCCCTTGAAGAACCACTCCCCGAACATCCAGGAGAGAACCGCGCAGGCCGTGGCGAGAAACGTGTTCATGAATGCGAGCGCTGCAAAACCGTTGGCCTCGAGCGCCGAACCGGCGTTGAAGCCGAACCAGCCCACCCAGAGGAGCGCAGCCCCGATCATGGTCATTGTCACGTTGTGCGGCGACATGGCCTCCTTTCCGTAGCCGACCCGCTTCCCGACAAGGTACGCGCCGACCAGCCCCGCGACACCGGAGTTGATATGCACGACCGTGCCGCCGGCGAAGTCCAAAGCGCCCCACTGCCACAAAAGACCGGCCTTTGCGTTCGTCGCGTCGACAACGTTGGCCGCCGTGTACGCATCCGGGCCGGGCCAGAACCACACCATGTGAGCGACCGGGGCGTAGCTGAAGGTGAACCACAGCACCATGAAGATCAGAACGGCGGAAAACTTGATTCGCTCGACAACCGCGCCCAGTATCAGGCAGCAGGTGATCGCCGCGAACGTCGCCTGGAAGGCAACGTAGACCAGTTCCGGCAGCGGCGTGTTCTTGCTGAAGGTCGCCGCCATGGAGAACTCGCCTTTCGCAGGGTCGAAAGTACCATTCAGAAACAATCGATCCCATCCTCCGAAGAACTTCCCGATCCAGCCGCTGCCCTCGGTGAACGCGAGGCTGTAGCCGTAGATGCACCAGATCACGGTAATCAGGGAGAACGTGACGAACACCTGCATCAGCACCGAGAGCATGTTCTTCGAGCGCACGAGGCCCCCGTAGAACAGCGCCAGGGCAGGAACGCTCATCATCAGCACGAGCGCCGTGGAGGTGAGCATCCACGCGACGTCGCCCTTGTTGGGCGCGGGCGCCGGAGTCGGTGTGGCGCTGGGCGCAGCGGCAGGAGCTGCTGCAGCCGGCGCAGTTGCAGCGGGCGCTGCGGCAGGAGCCGCCGGCTTGTCCTGGGCCATGACCGGC
>DATHJM010000404.1:0-4995 GCA_035489775.1 Burkholderiales bacterium | reverse complement strand
GCGTTCGAGGCGATGCTCGCGGGATGGAAGAGCCAGGGCTACGATCTGGTATCGATGCGCGCCCTCGCCGAATCGCTCGACTTGAGAAGCCTGCCGCGCAACGAGATCGCGTTCGGCAGCGTCGCCGGACGATCGGGATTGCTCGCCTTGCAGGGCAAGGAATTCCTTTCATGAACGAACTCTTTCCGGGCTTCAAGCGCAGGCGCATCAGGACGAGCGGAGCGGCGATCAATCTCGTCCATGGCGGCGTGGGCCCTCCGCTGCTGCTGCTGCACGGCTATCCGCAGACCCACGCGATCTGGCACCGCGTCGCGCCCGAGCTCGCGAAGCGATTCAGCGTGGTCGCCGCGGACCTGCGCGGTTACGGAGACAGCGAAAAGCCCCATGGGCTGCCCGACCACGCCAATTATTCCAAGCGCGCCATGGCCCAGGACCAGGTCGAGGCGATGCGGGCCCTGGGTCATGAAACTTTCTTCGTCGTCGGCCACGACCGCGGGGGACGGGTGGCGCATCGGATGGCCCTGGACCATCCGGCTTCGGTGGAAAAGCTCGCCGTGCTGGACATCGTGCCCACGCGCAAAATGTATGCAAGCGTATCCCGCGAGTTCGCCAAGGCGTATTACCACTGGTTCTTCCTGCTCCGGCCGGAGCCGATCCCGGAGACCATGATCGGCGCCAATCCGGATTTCTACCTCGAGAGCCACATCGGAACCCGCCACGCGGGTCTCAAGGCCTTCGCGCCCGAGGCGCTTGCCGAGTACCGGCGGTGTTTTCGCGATCGTGCCACGATCCACGCGAGCTGCGAGGATTACCGCGCGGCCGAATCGATCGACCTCGCGCACGACGAGGCCGACATCGGCCGCAAGGTGGTCGCGCCGCTGCTCGTCCTCTGGGGCAAACACGCAACGGTAGCCCGCTGCTTCTCCCCCCTCGCCGACTGGGCCGAGCGGGCCGAAAGCGTCCAGGGACGGACCCTGGATTGCGGCCATTACATCCCCGAGGAAGCGCCCGCGGAATTGCTGGAGGAGCTCGTAAAATTTCTTTCATGAACCGCCGGGAAATGTCCGGGTTGCGTTCGCTTCTGAATTCGGGCGACAATGTTGTCTACAGGAGGATTGCGGACTCGGGATGGCCAACAAAGCAGTAAACGACTTCGTGCTGCCCGCCACCGGCGGCAAGGAGTTCCGGCTCTCGGCGGTCAAATCCAAGCTGATCGTCCTTTATTTCTACCCGAAGGACAACACCCCGGGCTGCACCAACGAAGGGGCGCAGTTCCGCGATCTCCATCCCCAGTTCCAGAAGGCGGGATGTTCGATAGCCGGAATCTCGCGCGACAGTCTCAAGTCGCACGAGAATTTCAAGGCCAAGATGGGCTTCCCCTTCGAGCTGCTTTCGGACGAGGCCGAGAAAGTCTGCGGCCAGTTCGGAGTCATGAAGATGAAAAACATGTACGGCAAGCAGGTGCGCGGAATCGAGCGCAGCACCTTCGTGCTCGACCGCGACCGCGTCGTCCTGCGCGAATGGCGCGGAGTCAAGGTTCCCGGTCACGCCCAGGAGGTGCTCGATTTTGTTAAAACCGCCTGAGCAGCAAACCGGTTCCGCGTCCGCAGCGGAATCCTCGCGCAAACCCGTGCCTTCCCGCCGCCCCCGCACCGGATCCCGGCAGTCCGCGGCGAAGCTCTTCGTTCTGGACACCAACGTGCTGATGCACGATCCGACGAGCCTGTTCCGCTTCGAGGAGCACGACGTTTTCCTTCCGATCATGACCCTCGAAGAGCTCGACAACAACAAGAGCGGCATCTCCGAAATCGCCCGCAACGCGCGCCAGGCGAGCCGCTTTCTGGACGACATCGTCAGCCACGCCAAGCAACCCATAGCGGAAGGGATCCCGCTCAGGCGCCACGAAGCCGACAACGCGAGGGGGCGCCTGTTCCTGCAGACCGAGGCCATCACCGGCCACATTCCCGCCAATCTCCCGATCGGCAAGACCGACAATCACATCATCGGCGTGGTGATCTACCTTCAAAAGCGCGATCCCGCGCGGCAGGTCACCCTGGTGTCGAAAGACATCAACATGCGCATCAAGGCCCGGGCGCTGGGTTTGACCGCGGAGGACTACGCCAACGACAAGGTGCTCGAGGACGCCGACCTGCTCTACACCGGCGTTCGCGAACTGCCGGCGGATTTCTGGGATCACCATGGCCGCGACGTCGAGTCGTGGAAGCGCGACGGCCGCACCTACTATCGGATCCGCGGGCCGCTCTGCCAGAACCTGCTCCTGAACGAATTCGCCTATCAGGACGGCGACCGGCCGCTGCTCGCCGTGGTCAAGGAGATTTCGGGCAGGACCGCGGTGCTCGAGACCGTGCGCGACTACACGCACGGCAAGAACAACGTCTGGGGCATCACGGCGCGCAACCGCGAGCAGAACTTCGCGTTCAATCTGCTCATGGATCCGGAAATCGACTTCGTGACGCTGCTCGGCCAGGCGGGGACGGGCAAGACCTTGCTTACGCTTGCCGCCGGCCTGATGCAGACGCTCGAGAGCAAGCATTACTCCGAGATCATCATGACCCGCGTTACCGTGCCGGTCGGCGAAGACATCGGTTTCCTGCCGGGCACCGAGGAAGAAAAGATGATGCCCTGGATGGGGGCGCTCGAGGACAATCTCGACGTTCTCAACAAGTCCGACAACGAGGCCGGCGAATGGGGCCGGGCCGCCACGCGCGATCTGATCCGTTCGAGAATCAAGATCAAGTCGCTCAACTTCATGCGCGGGCGCACCTTCCTCAACAAGTACCTCATCATCGACGAGGCCCAGAACCTGACGCCCAAGCAGATGAAGACCCTGATCACCCGCGCCGGCCCGGGCACCAAGGTGGTGTGCCTGGGCAACATCGCGCAGATCGACACGCCTTACCTCACCGAGGGCAGCTCCGGACTGACCTATGTCGTGGACCGCATGAAAGGCTGGTCGCACTCGGGGCACGTGACCTTGCAGCGCGGCGAGCGCTCGCGCCTCGCCGACCACGCCGCCGAAGCGCTGTAAGATACGGAATAGACTTCGCCCGCGCGGCGTCGGCCGCTTCGCTTTTTCCCACAGCTCAATTCCCACTCAAACAGAAAGAGGACCCTATGTTTCGCGCAATTCCAAAGGGCATCGTGTCGGCGCTCGCTGCGGCCATGCTCGCCACGGCGCCCGCCGCGTACGCCCAGCAGAAGGATTTCAAACCCCACGTCGGCCAGCAAGGCAAGGACGTCGTGTGGGTGCCGACGCCCGACGAGGTCGTCGAGCGCATGCTCAACATGGCGCAGACCAGGCCGGAGGACTACGTGATCGATCTCGGCGCCGGCGACGGCAAGATCGCAATCGCCGCCGCGAAGAAATTCGGCGCCCGCTCGCTCGGCATCGAATACAACCCCGACATGGCGGCTCTCGCCCAGCGCAACGCCCAGGGGGCCGGGGTCGCGGGCAAGGCGCAGATCGTGCAGGGAGACATCTTCGTGAGCGATTTCACCCAGGCCACCGTGCTCACCATGTATCTCCTGCCCTCGCTCAACATGAAGCTTCGGCCCCAGATCCTGGCGATGCGACCGGGGACCCGGGTCGTCACGCACGCCTTCAACATGGAAGACTGGGACGCGGACGAGACCTCCGACGTGGACGGCAGGCGCGTCTATCTGTGGATCGTGCCCGCAAACGTCTCGGGCCGCTGGGCGATGGAACTCTCGGGCGCCGGCGGCTCGGAAAAGCTCAGCCTCAACCTGGACCAGAAGTTCCAGAAAATCGAGGGCGTAGCCTACCTGGGCCCGGTCCTCGCGGGCTTGCGCGAGCCGCGGCTTTCCGGATTCAGGATCAGCTTTGCCTACGTGGACAATCAGGGCGTGCGCCGCGACTTCAGCGGGCGCGTCACCGGCGGCACCATGGAAGGCTCGTTCCGCACCGACGGCGGCGCGGAGGGACGCTGGACGGCGACGAAAAAATAAAAGCGGAAGTGCCTTAAAGAGTCTTGTGCGTTCCGTCGCAAAAAGGCCGGTTGCGGGTGTTCTTGCAGCCGCACAACCAGAGCTTTTCGGCCCTGGCCACCGTGAATTTCACCGGCGAAAACTCCGTCCCCTTGTGCGTGCCGTCGCAGAACGGCTGGCTTTTGGAACCCCCGCAGCGGCACCACCAGTAGTCGCCGGCTGCAAGCTCTACCGCGTAGGGGGACTTCTGCGCGATGTGGGGTTCGGCCATATTCGTCTCCTCCTGGGGGCGTAGACCCTCGACTCCGGATGGGACCGGGCCCACTTGCGGAAGTATAACCACCATGGCAGACAAAGTGTCGAGGACCGATGCCGAATGGCGCGCGCAGCTGACGCCCATGCAATACAACGTGACGCGCAAGAAAGGCACCGAACGCGCGTTCAGCGGCGAGCACCGGGACCGCAATGACAAGGGCGTCTACCGCTGCGTCTGTTGCGGCGCGGAGCTTTTCGCCTCGGAGGCGAAGTTCGACCCGGGAACGGGCTGGCCTTCGTACTCCATGCCGATCAAGCCGGAACACATCAGGACCGAACAAGACGACTCGTGGTTCATTCGCCGCACCGAAGTTCTGTGCGCGGCCTGCGGCGCGCATCTCGGCCACGTGTTCGACGATGGACCGCGGCCCGAGGGCCGGCGCTACTGCATCAACTCGGCTTCGCTGAAATTCGAAAAAAAGCAGGGTTGAGAAACCCGAAGCGTTCGGGCTTGTCTCGGTATAATGGCGCGATGAAATTCCTGTTCGACTTGTTCCCGGTCATCCTGTTTTTCGTCGCGTTCAAGCTTTTCGACATTTATACGGCAACAGCGGTGGCCATCGGCGCGACGTTCCTGCAGATCGGCTGGTTGAAGTGGAAGCGCCGGAAGGTCGAGACGATGATGTGGATCAGTCTCGCCATCATCGTGGTGTTCGGCGGAGCGACCCTGGCGCTGCACGACGAGACCTTCATCAAGTGGAAGCCCACCGTCCT
>DATHJM010000403.1:0-7289 GCA_035489775.1 Burkholderiales bacterium | reverse complement strand
CGCGGGTGCGCACGCAGCGCTGGTCGGAAGACTCAACGCGCTCGGTGCCGCCGTCCTCGCCCTCGACGTTCCGAGCGGAATCAACGCGGACACCGGAGCCGTGATGGGATGCGCGGTGCGCGCGACCCACACTCTCAGTTTCCTCGCGCACAAGCCCGGGCTGCTGACCCTGGATGGCCCGGATCACTGCGGGGAACTGAAGCTCGACACCCTCGGACTCGATCCTGGCAAGCTGCTCGAACCCGAAGGGCACCTCCTCGACGCGGGCTTCCTCGCACGCGCGGTCAGGCCTCGACCGAGAAACTTCCACAAGGGACAGGCAGGCAGCGTCGGCATCCTCGGCGGCGCAGCGGGAATGGTCGGCGCCGCGGTAATCGCCGGGCGCGCCGCGCTCAAATGCGGCGCGGGACGCGTTTACCTGGGACTGCTGACCCCGCGCCCCCCTTACGTCGACTACACCCAGCCGGAACTGATGCTGCGAAAACCCGCCGCGGTCCTCGAGAAGGAACTGGTGAATGTCCTGGTGGCCGGGCCGGGCATGGGAAAAGCGGCCTCTGCCCGGAAGCTGCTCGCCACCGTACTCGCCGCGCCGGTTGCCGTCGTTCTCGACGCCGACGCGCTCAACGTGATCGCGGCGAGCCGAGCGCTCGCCGCGTCACTCGCGAAACGCAAGGCCGCCACCATCCTGACGCCTCATCCTGCCGAGGCAGCGCGACTGCTCGGCACAACGACCGGTGGAGTGCAGGCGGACCGCGTCGCCGCGGCAAGGGCGATCGCGCACCGCTATCGGAGCCTGGTCGTGCTGAAGGGAAACGGCAGCGTGATCGCCGCACCGGAAGGGAAATTCTGGATCAATCCTTCAGGCAATCCGGGGATGGCCTCGGCCGGAATGGGCGATGCCTTGAGCGGAATGATCGCGGCGCTCATCGCGCAGAGCGCGGAGCCGTTGCACGCGCTCCTCGCCGGCGTTTACCTGCACGGCGCCGCGGCCGATGAACTGGTCGCCGCCGGCACCGGTCCCATCGGCATCACCGCAAGCGAAGTGATCGACAGCGCGCGCGCCCTTCTCAACCGCCGCGCCTAGAACCGGAATCCCAGCTTCGCGCCGTAGCTCGTGGCGTCGCCCGTCCGGTCGCCCTCGAAGGCGAGGTTCGTGAGGCCGAAATTGAGATTGAATCCGACGAAGACCTTGTTGAGCGATAGAGATTCTTTCGACGGTACGGAAGTGGGCATGTCCTTGGGCGTGCTCTCCACCCACACCCTGCCGATGCCTGCGTAGGGCGTAAGCATCGCGAAGCCCTTCGAAATCGAAAGGTCAACACCCTTGGTATTGAAGTCGAGCTGGTCCACGCCGGTGAGCTTGGTGTAGCTGCCGCGAATCCCGATTGCCGGCATGGCGACTCCGCCGGAGACGATCGCGTAACGCAACTCGGCTCCGTAGAGCCGTACGTTGGTGCCGGGGACCGCGCCCACCATGAGGCCGACATCGATATCGAGAGGCAGTCCTTTGTTCAGGCGCAGCGATGGAACCGGCAGCGTCGAATGATCTCCGGCGCCGGCCTTCTGGAGCACGTCGCTGTTCTTGATTTTCGTCGCAGTGACGGCGAGACCTATGTCGAAACCGGTAATTCCGAGCGGTGCGGTCGGTGTCAGGGGCTTGTACGAAAGCGCGGCTCCGAGGTCCTGGGAGAGCTTGTGGAAGTCGTCCTGAGTGAGGATCTGGATTTTGTCGATATCTGCAGCGACAACCGGCAGCGATACGGCAAAAAGGGATACGACTACGAGGCCGTGTTTGAGATTCATCATGATCTCCGGAACGAGAGTGTAAGGTGCGAGCAATCTAGCACATCGATGCGGCGCCGGCCCGATGCCTGCCGCGACAGGAGGAAATAGTACCGCCGCCTTGCGGATCAGGCGGCCTTGCGCTTTGCGCTCGGATAGGGATACATGATGTTGAGCGCCACGCTGTGCCCCGCGGTCTGGACTATGCGCACATGCTCCCGCTTGAGCTCTCGTGCGTGGCGACAGCCGCAGGAGTGCGCGATCATGTCGATTTCCTGGTTCATGCCCATCGCGTAGTTGGCGACGCGGAGGCATTTCTCCTCGACCACGAGTCCGCGCTGCAACCGGTGGTTATGCGTGGTCACGCCCGTGGGACAGGTGTTCTGGTGGCAGCGCAGCGCCTGGATGCAGCCGAGCGAGAACATGAAGCCGCGCGCGGTGTTGACGAAGTCGGCGCCGGCGCACAGCGCCCACGCGGCTCTCGCCGAAGTGACGAGCCTGCCCGCGGCGATGACGCGGATGCGGCTGCGCAGCCCCGACTCGATCAGCGAGTCGATGACTCGCGGCAGGGCTTCGGCGATCGAAAGGGCCATGTGGTCCATCAGCGCCTGGGGCGCGGCGCCCGAACCGCCTTCGCCGCCGTCGATGGCGAGAAAATCCGGCGCGTACTCGAGGCCGCGGCGGTTGACCGCGTCGCACAGCTCGTTGATGAACTGCCAGCCGCCGATTGCCGTCTTCACGCCCACGGGCTTGCCGGTGAGGTCGCGGACAAGGGCGATCTTGTCGAGCAGCTGTTCGACGTTGGCGACATCGCGGTGACGGTTGGGGCTGATCGAATCCTGGTAGGGCGGGATGCCGCGGATGTCGGCGATCTGCTCGGTCACTTTCACCCCGGGCAGCACGCCTCCCTTGCCGGGTTTCGCGCCCTGCGAGAGCTTGATCTCGAACGCTTTCACCTGCGGGCGCAACGCGACCTCCTTCGCCCGCTCCCGGGAAAAGCTTCCGTTGCCGTCGCGCAGGCCGTAGTTGGCGGTGCCGATTTGCATGATGACATCGCAGTCGCCTTCGAGATGGAAAGGCGAAAGCCCTCCCTCGCCGGTGTCCATCCAGCAGCCGGCGATCGCCGCGCCTCGCGACAATGCCCGCACCGCGGGCTGCGAAATCGCCCCGAAACTCATGCCGCTGATGTTGACTACCGATCTCGCGAGGAACGGCTGCCTGCAGAAATCTTCGCCGATCGAGAGCGGCGGCGTAGGCAGGCGGTCCTCCTCCAGCACCGGATAAGGATGGTTGACGAACAGGATCGATCCGGGCTCATTGGTGTTGTTGGTCGAGCCGAAGCCGATCGTGCCGCCCTCGGCCTTGGCGAGACGGTAGACCCAGCCGCGAGTGGAGCGGTTGAAGGGCAATTCCTCCCGGTCGTTCATGAAGAAATACTGCCGGAGATACTCGCCCTGCTTCTCGAGCATATAGCGCAGGTGCCCGATCACCGGATAGTTGCGCAGAACGGTGTGCTTCTTTTGAGTGATGTCCTGGATGAAGACGATCACGAGAAACGCCAGCACGGCGATCCCGACCAGGGTCCCGAGGCCATACGAGACGACGCTCAGCATGCCGGACATGCTTTCCCTCCCCACCGGTCGATTTCCCGCGGACCGCGTCGCGCGGCCCGCGTCAAATGATAGGCGAAAACACGCCTGTCAGGGCAGGATGCGAAGGATCACCGATTCGGGGTCGTCGGCCGCGCCATTTCGGATCTCGACGTCGGTGGCCGGGCGCACGGCGACGACGGTGCAGGAAAACTCGAGCGCCATGCCGGCAAGCGCGTGGTTGGCATCCAGCACGACCTTGTCCTCGGCGATGTCGGTGACCGTGAAGATCAGGTCTGTGTCGTCGCCGGCCGCGGCGCCATCGAAGCGCATTCCGGCCTCGAGGACCTCGGGAAAGCGGCTGCGCGGCTCGACTCTGAGAAGGTTTTCGTCGTAGTCGCCGAAAGCGTCTTCGGGCTCGAGACGCACTCCGACGCGGTCTTTGACCCTCTTGCCTTCGAGGGCGGCTTCGACCGCCGGAAATATATTGCCGTAGCCGCCATGCAAATACTGCAGCGGCTCCCCGGAGCGCTGGATGAGTTTGCCCCAGATGTCGGACAGTTCGACTTCGAGCGAGACGACCGTGTCTTTTGCGATGTTCAAGTGCTCGGATGGTGCTCGAGGCCCGACTCCGGTCAACGCAGCGATCTGACGAGGTCCAGCACCTGGGCGGCATGGCCGCGGGGATTGACACCGTAGAACACGTGCCTCACGGTCCCCCGCTTGTCGATGATGAACGTGGAGCGCGTGATGCAGGATTTCCTGGATCCGTTGGCTTCCTTCTCGTGCACCACGCCGTATTTCCTGCAGACATCGCTCTCGGTGTCCGCGAGCAGCCGGATCGAAACGCCGTGCTGGTCCCGGAAACCGGCGTGGCAAAGGCAATCGTCCGGACTCACCCCGAGCACCACGCAGTCGTGGCGGGAAAATTCATCTTCGTGGTCGGAGAAATCGGTGGCCTCCAGCGTGCAGTTGGGCGTGCCGTCCTTGGGATAGAAATAGAGCACGACGTGTTTCTTGCCGCGGAACTGGCCGAGGTCCACCGTTTCCATGTCGGCGTCGGGAAGCGAGAAAAGCGGTGCCAACTGCCCTGCCTGCAATGCATCGGGCGGGCCTTCGGTCGTCCTGAGCGACTCTGCGCTTGCCAAGTTTTCCTCGCCGGGTTTCGAGGCATCAACAGACTATAATCGCGCCGATGAGAATGCAACTGCTGGGTGGACTGAGCGAGAAAAAGTTCTTGTCACAATTCTGGCAAAAGAAACCGCTGCTGGTCCGCAATGCGATTCCCGACTTTAATGGGGTGGTGCAAGCGCCTGAATTGTTTGCGCTGTCTTTGCGGGACGACGTCGAATCGCGCCTTGTATGGCGGCACCGCGGCGTTTGGCGCATGCAGCAGGGGCCTTTCTCGCGCACTCAGATCGCGCGCCTGCCGAAGTCCGGGTGGACGCTTTTGGTGCAAGGCCTCAATCTCGAGTTGCCGGGGGCGGACGCGCTGCTGCGGCGCTTTCGCTTCCTGCCTTACGCGCGACTGGACGACGTCATGGTCAGCTACGCAGTTGCAGGCGGCGGGGTCGGGCCGCACTTCGATTCCTACGACGTGTTTCTCCTGCAGGGTCCGGGGCGGCGCCGGTGGAGGGTCAGCAGGCAGCGCGAACTGAAACTCGACCCGAAGGCGCCGCTCAGGGTCCTGCGCAACTTCCGCCCGGAAAAGGAATGGCTCCTCGAACCGGGGGACATGCTCTACCTGCCCCCGGGATGGGCGCACGACGGCGTTGCACTGGAGCCCTGCTTCACCTATTCGATCGGTTTTCGGGCGCCGTCGCATCAGGAAGTTGCCCGGGAATTTCTCGCTTTCCTCCAGGAGCGGGTGGCGCTCGACGGTCTCTACGCGGACCGGGGGGCCAAGCCTGCGCGCCGCGCCGCCGAGATTCCGAAACGGATGGTGCAGCAAGCCGCCGTCGTAACCCGGAGAATCCGCTGGCGCGTGCGGGACGTGGCGCGTTTTCTCGGCGAGTACCTGTCGGCACCCAAGCCGCAAATCGTTTTTTCCCGGCCGCGCAGTCCGCGCTCGCCCGCGAGGTTCGCCGCGCTGTGCCGCGCCCGGGGCCTGCGCCTGGACCTGCGCACCAGGATGCTGTTCCGGGAGCGGGAGTTCTTCGTGAACGGCGAGCGCGTCGAGCCGCCCGGACGCCTGCGAAGGGCGCTCGCGCGTCTCGCCGACGAGCGCGTCCTGCCACCGGGCGAGCGCCTGCAGCAGCCGCTCCTTCGGCTGCTGCACGATTGGTACCTCGCCGGCTGGCTTCGCATCGGGGAGCGCCATGAATGATGCCTCCGCCGAGGCGGTTCCCGAGCGGATCCTGCTCCAGGCGAGAAGCGACTATCTGGAAGGCTTCAACCGGCTTCTCGGCCTCGCGCGCCGGGAACTGCGCATCTTCGATCCGGATCTCTCGGAGCTGGAAATGAACTCGACGAGTCGCGTCGAGACGCTCACGCGCTTCCTTCGGGGAAGCCGCGCCCGCCGCATCTACGTCGCCCTTCATGACATCGAGCACGTCAGCAAACGCTGCCCGCGGTTGATCGCCTTGATGGGGAGCTGTACCACTGCCCTCTTCATCTTCCAGACGCAGGGAGAGGCAGCCAAGGTGCAGGATTGCTTCGTGCTCGCCGATGGCGACCATCTGGTGCGCCGGCCGGTAACGACTCAGCCGCGCGGGGTTCTCGTGCTCAACGATCCAAAGGAGTGCCAGCCGATGCGCGAGCGCTTCGACGAAATCTGGGAGGCGTCGCTCCCGACGGTGTCCGTGAATACCACCGGCTTGTAGACCCGGGGACAGACCACGTTTTTTCTTCGAGCCGGCGGAACAGGGCGAGCCGCAATTAAAAAACGTGGTCTGTCCCCGGTTTTGCTATAGATCCCGCCACGAGAAACCTTCATCCTGGGTCGCCACCGATATCCACCGAGGCTCGCAGTGCAGCACCTGCGCCAGTGCGCCTCGGGCCAGCTCCGGGGTATTGTTGGTTTGCGAAAGGTGCGCGGCGATCACATGCTTGAGCCGGCCGCGCTCCAGCGCGGCGAGTATCTCCCCGGAAGTCCGATTGTCCAGATGCCCGAGGCGGCTCGCGATGCGCGCCTTCAGCGCAGGGGGATAAGGCCCGCTCGCAAGCATATCGGAATCGTAGTTGCACTCGAGGACCAATGCGTCGCAGCCCGACAAATTCGATTCGATATGCGCTGTCGAGCAGCCGGTGTCGGTCAGGACGCCCAGCCGGCTCGCGCCGTCGGAGAGCACGTACTGGACCGGCTCGCGCGCATCGTGGGGCACGGTAAACGGCTGTACCAGCAGGTCGCCGACCGGGAATCCGCGTTGCGGATCGATGAGACTGAACGAGCACTCCCCGGCGTCGGTGCCGGTTTCGCGCAGGGCAGCGAGCGTGCCGTGGGTCAGCCACACCGGGATGCCGAAGCGGCTTGCCAGCGGAAATACGCCTTCGCCGTGGTCGGCGTGCTCGTGCGTGACGATTATTCCCGAGAGATCGGAAGGCTCAAGGCCAACGCGAGCCAGGCGTGCCACGGTTTCGCGCAGCGAAAAACCGCAGTCGAGCATGAGGCACGTCCGCGCAACCTCGACGACGAGCGCGTTGCCCAGGCTGCCACTACCAAGCGAAGCGAAGCGCACGCTTGGTTCCTGAATTCTATTTCAGTTGTTGCTGCAGCAGGGAGAGAATCCTGCGCGCCGTATCGGAGGTATCCGGGTTGCCTTCCTTGTTGAGCACCTGCACTTCGCTCGAATCATTGCGATCCTTCACGAATACGCGGTACTGCTCGGCCTTCGGGTCGGGCGCTGAGCGCCAGAACATGAGCTTGGAAAGAAAGCTCTCGTTCTTCTTGTCGAGCGCATCGGCCTCGGGATCGACGTA
>DATHJM010000402.1:0-5973 GCA_035489775.1 Burkholderiales bacterium | reverse complement strand
AAGCTGAAGCGGGCAGGCATGCCGGCGGTCCACTACGTGAGCCCGTCGCTTTGGGCCTGGCGCAGCGGACGCATGTCTGCGATCGCCAAATCGGTAGACAAGATGCTGGTTCTGTTCCCGTTCGAGGAACCCCTGTACCGCGCCGCCGGGGTGCCGGTGGCCTACGTCGGACACCCCCTGGCGGATTCCACATCCGATGAGGACGGATCCGCCGCGGCAAAGGAACAGTTGCGCATGCCTGCGGCCCGGAAGGTCATCGCGCTGTTGCCGGGGAGCCGCCAGTCGGAAGTGCGCTATATGGCCTCGACCTTCGTGCAGACGGCCAAGCTGATCGCGGCGCGCCAGCCGGGCGCGCACTTTCTGGTGCCGCTCGTAAGCCGCGAAACGCGCGCCATCTTCGAAGAAGCGCTGTACGCGGAGGAAGTGGCGGAATTGCCGCTCACCGTTCTATTCGGCCATGCACGCGACGCGCTCGCGGCGTGTGATGTCGCGCTCGTGGCGAGCGGGACCGCAACGCTGGAGGCCGCGCTCGCCCGCAAACCGATGGTGATCACCTACAAGATGGCCGGGCTCACGTACCGCATGATGTCGAAGATGGGACATCTGCCGTGGGTGGGCCTGCCCAACATCATTGCCGGAGAGTTTCTCGTGCCGGAGATTCTCCAGGACGAGGCGACGCCCGAAAACCTGGCCCAGGCGGTGATGAACTCGCTCAACGATCCCGTGGTGAACCGCAGGCTCCCGGAGCGCCTTGACCAGATACGGCGGCTTCTGCGCAGGGACACCGCGGCCCGTGCTACCGAAGCGCTCCTGCCGTGGCTGCAGTCCGCCTGATCTGCGGCGTCGACGAAGCCGGCCGCGGGCCGCTCGCCGGACCGGTTTGCGCCGCTGCAGTGGTGTTCGAGCCGGGACGACGCGCGCCGGCCGGGATCGCCGACTCCAAGGTCCTGAGCGCGCGCGAACGCGAACGGCTCGCCGGCATCATCAGGAAAAAAGCGCTCGCCTGGTCCATCGCCTGGGCGAGCGTCGAGGAAATCGACAGCTTGAACATCCTGCAGGCGAGCCTGCTCGCCATGCGGCGGGCGGTGGAGACGCTTTCGGTCCTGCCCCACGAGGTGTTGTTCGACGGTTCGCATTGCCCGATGCTTGCGGTCCCGGCCCGGGCGATCGTCGATGGCGACGCGAAGGTTAGGGTGATTGCGGCGGCATCGATCCTGGCGAAGACGGCGCGCGATACCGAGATGCGCCGGCTTCACGGACAGTTTCCGCAATACGGCTTCGACGCACACAAGGGGTATCCAACGCCGCAGCACCTGAGCGCGTTGCGCCGATACGGCGTGTGCGAAGTCTATCGGCTCAGCTTTCGCCCGGTGAGGCTGCTCTTGGAAAACGGCCGCAGATTAGCGCCGGACAAGAGCTGATCGTCGGTGAAATTTAATTCACAACGAGCTGCAATGATCTCACAACCATTCCCAACGAATTGTTGACGCCGCCCGGTGGTAGTCTTGAGCGCGGGCACGGGAGAGAAGTGTCGGCGGAGTTCAACGCAGGCCCGCGGCAGGACGACTGCCAAAAAGCGATAACTCCCTGGGGGGACCGCGCCTCGGTCGTGTCACCCATACCTCAAAAGGAGGAGAACGTGAAGCTACGCAAGCTACTACTCTGGGGAATAAGCTGTTCGGCACTGTCTATCCAGCTGCCCATGATGGATTCGGCACTGGCTCAGATGGAGGATGGTCCCAAAACCGAGAAGACCTACGGTCAGGGCCTGCCGCGCGACCACAAAGCGCTGCTCTTCAACGATGATGAGTACCCAGAGTTCCCGCTGAAGCAGCACCAGCAGAACTATAGGGACATCGACGGCGCGCGCATGAAACGGGACATCATCGCCCTGTCGGAAATCGCCATCAAGTACCGCGAGACAAACAAAGCGCAGTGGTGGGGCCGCTTCCCCGGAACATCGGCGGACTTCGAAGGCGTCAAATACATGCTCGACGAGTTCAAGCGCCTGGGCCTGCAGACCTATTCCGTGCCCTACACGCTGCCCAGCGACTGGCGCCCGAGCGGCTGGAGCGGCAGCTACGTAAGCAAAGATGGCGCGATCAATCTAACGACGATTTTCCCGGCATCGGGCACCAAGTCAACACCGCCTGAGGGCATTACCGCCGAGGCCGTCTGGGTCGGCGTCGGAGGGGAATCCGACTTTGCCGGCCGCAACGTCAGCGGCAAAGCCGTAATCATCTATTCGACGTTCGTTCCGGGCGGCCGTTCGCACTCGGCCTCCGATCGCGCCGGCCTTTTCAACTCGAACACACGGGCTGCCGCGAAGGGAGCCGCGTTCATCATCAATGTGATGGCGGTGCCCGGCAACGGTCAGTTCCAGCCAGAAGGCGGCGTGAGGACCGTTACGCAAATGACATTGAGTCAGGACGAAGGCTTCGCGCTGCGCGATCGGCTAGACGCCGGGGAGAAAATCAATATCACCGTGCATCTCAACGTGCCGCCGCTGACCAACATCCAGACCTCGTGGCACTACGCCGTGCTCCCCGGCCGGACGGATGAACAGATCCAGCTCCAGATGCACACCGACGGCTACTTCTACGCAGCCGAGGATAACAATGGCGGCATGGCAAGCGGCCTCGAACTGGCCCGTCACTACGCAGGGCTGCCCAAGGCCAGGCGCCCGCGCACGATGGTCTGGATCATGTTCCCGGATCATCACCATGGCGAAGTCGCGCACGGCATGAAGGGCGGCATCAACGAGATCTGGCCGTGGGAGAAGGTGGCACTCAAGCTGACCCTCGAACATCCTTCCGAATCCCAGATCTACATGTACAACGAAGACCTGACAACCAGCAACACAATGAGCGCGACGCGCTGGAGCGCCCTGGGCAGTCCCGATTTCGAGCGCATGTGTGTGGAAAAGCTCGTCGACTTCGGTAACTCCATCTACGGCGTTGAAGATAGTCCCAAGAATGGCTCCTTCGCGCCGTCCTTCCACACGATTAACCACGTCCTCTACCACACGAGCCTCGACGCGCCTGAGATGGTGCCCGCGGAAGGGCAGGCGCGCGCCACCAGGGCGTTCGCGGCAATCATCGATGCGGTCAACGAAATGACGATTGCCCAAGTGAAGGGGCCGGGTTGGCCGTACGCACGGAGTACCGGCTCCATTGACGGCCCGTTTGAACGGTGACATTGACTTCACACTCCCGGGTCGCACCGGGATAACGCCGCCTCACCGCCCAATCCCCCTCGGTCTCACTCGGGAGGGGGCGGCGCGGGCGGCCCTTCCGTGGTCATCGCACCTGAGCGCGCTGCGGGGGTACGGCGTGTGCGAAGTCTATCGGCGCAGCTTCGCCCCGGTCCGCGAGATCTTGGAAAACTCCGTGACCAGCCTTCGCAGTCCTTCACGCTCCGCGGCGGGGCGAAACAGCGGCCGGCGGGCCGCCGTAAGTCGCTTCAGGCGCGCGTAGTAGGCGGAATCGAGGGCCGCGCGGCGCATCTGGCGCGCGAGCGAGCGCTCGTCGGCGAGCCGGTAGGTGCCCGGGTAGCCGCGGCCGAGCATGCCGATGTTCCCGGAGACCCGGGACGCGATCACCGGCACGCCTGCGGCGGCGGCCTCGCAAACTACATTGGCGCCGCCTTCCATGCGGGAGCTCACCACGAGCGCGTGGCTGCGCGAGAGCCAGCGCATCGCCTGCCAGTGCGGCAGGTTTCCGAGCCAGCGATAGCGCGGATCGGCGCGCGACAGACGCCGTGCGGTGCGCGCCATCTCCGGCGAAAGCGCTTCCCCGAGTTGCACGATCTCGAGTTCGGGCAAGTCGCGCAGGTGGGCGAGGGCGAGCGCGGCACGGAAAGGGTCTTTCTCTTCCCGCAGATGTCCGATCACCGCGACGCGAAAGCGGCGCGAGGGCGGTTCGGGGGAGGCGTGGACTTCGGCTGACTGGTAGATCACGCGCGTCTTGCGCCTGAACCGCGGCGGGAGCTCGAGCCTCCCCATGTCCTGTAGAACGACGAGGCGATCGGCAATGACGAGCGAAGCCCGAGCGTCGCGATCGGCGCGGATGTCCCGATACAGATCGGTGCCGGTCAGTACGACCACCAGCGGCGAATCGGGAAACCGTTCGCGAAATCGGACGATCGAAGCGTGACTGCGCCGCGCGTGCAGCGCGATCATGACATCGGCGGGCCGCCCGTCCCAACTTACGGAAACCCGGACTTTGTGACCGAGCGAGCGCAGCATCCCCGACCAGCGCATCGCGGTATGCCGGTTGCCGCTTCGCGAGCGCGCCCCGGCAGGGGTGATGAGCGCGATTTTCATGCTATGTTTAATCTCTCCCATGTTTGCCGAATCACCGGATACCCTGTCGCAGCAATTGCGCGATGCAAGGCGGCGCACCCGGCTTCTCATCCGCGATCTCGAAGGTCCGCAATTGTTCGGCCCGAAGCTGGCGATCGTCAACCCCGTCCTTTGGGAGCTCGGTCACGTTGCCTGGTTCCAGGAGCACTGGTGCCTGAGATTACGCGCCGACGAATCGCTCTCGGAGAGCGTCCTGGACGGTGCCGATGCGCTCTACGATTCCGCGAAGGTCGCGCATGACACGCGCTGGGATCTGCCGCTACCGGACCTTTCAGGCACGCTCGAATTCCAGGATCGCGTTCTCGAGCGCGTGCTGGCGCGGCTGGAACGGGAGCCGGATAACGAGTGGTTTCTCTATTTCGTGCATTTGGTGCTCTATCATGAGGACATGCACGCGGAAGCGTTTCACTATACACGGCAGACGCTCGGCTACGCGGATCCGCTCGCGCGGTCCAAGCTCCCCGACAATGCAGGGCAGGGCGCCCAGGACGGAGACGCCGAGCTGTCCGGCGGAGACTTTCTGCTTGGCGCTCCGCGAAATTCCGGATTTCATTTCGACAACGAGAAGTGGGCCCATCGGGTCGAGCTCGAGCCCTTTAGCATTGCCCGGGCACCGGTGACCAATGCGCAATTCCTGGAATTCGTTCGCGAAGGCGGATATCAGCGCCGCGATCTCTGGTCGACCGAGGGCTGGAACTGGAAGAACCAAGCTAGAGGCCCGCGCTACTGGGTCGAGCGCGACGGAGAGTGGCGGGAGCGCCGTTTCGGCGAGGAGCTGCCGCTGGACGGCGGTCTCCCGGTGATGCACGTCAACTGGCACGAGGCGAACGCCTATTGCCGTTACGCGGGCCGGCGTCTGCCGAGCGAGGCGGAATGGGAAATGGCCGCATCGTTCTCGCCCGAATCCGGTAAGCGGCGCCACCCCTGGGGGGATTCGGCCCCAAACGGCGCACTCGCCAATCTAGGTGGATCGGACCGCGTGCACGTGGGCGAATTCGCCCGGGGAGACAGCGCCGCCGGCTGCCGGCAAATGCTCGGCAACGTGTGGGAATGGACTTCGAGCACGTTCGCGCCCTATCCGGGTTTCGTATGCGATCCCTATCGCGAGTATTCGGTGCCGTGGTTTGGGACTCAAAAGGTTCTACGCGGAGGGAGCTTCGCGACGCCGTCCCGGCTGATCTCCAATACCTGGAGAAATTTCTATACTCCGGACCGCGGCGACGTCTTCGCCGGATTCCGCACCTGCCCAATCGAGTGAAATCCATCCGGTCCAAAGACAACCCCCAGGTCAAAGCCCTGATAAAGCTTGCCGGATCGTCGCGGGAGCGGCGCAGGACCGGGACCACGCTTCTCGAGGGCGAGCGCCTGGTGCGGGCCTATCACGAGAGCGGTGGTGTCGCGGAGACGATCCTGGTGAGCGAAAGCGCCTTCACCAGGCCGGAAATCCGGACGTTCCTTGAAGACTCCCCGGCGCACGGGCGGCTGGTGCTTGCGGACGCGCTCCTCGAGCGCGTTTCGCAACTCGTCAGCGCCGCGGGCGTGGCGGCGGTGGTCCGGACGCCCCACGCAGGTCCGGTGCCGCCGATCCTGTCGAGCTGCCTGCTGCTTGA
>DATHJM010000401.1:0-7050 GCA_035489775.1 Burkholderiales bacterium | reverse complement strand
GCGATTTGGCGACCGCGTCGCAGCCGATGACGCCGCCCGCTCCCGCCCGGTTCTCGACGAGCACCGGCTGGCCGAGTTTGCTCGAAAGGTACTCGCCGTAAGCGCGCGCGTAGAGATCGGTCAGCCCGCCGGGCGGAAAGCTGACGACGATGCGCACCGGCCTCGCGGGCCAGGCCTGAGCGCGGGCGCCGCGGGGAAATGCCGCCGTACCGAGAAGCGCGGCCGAGCCGAGGAGAAACGAGCGTCGATCGCGGCGAAGCTTTTCCATGTTCGAACGTGAGCGGGTGGGCCACCGGCCCGGGATGGATTGCCGTATGGTAATGCAGATCGCTGGCCGATCAAGGCCTTGCCGGTGGAAGCCGGGAAACCGGGCGAGATCTCTCGTTTTGGCGTAAAATGCGGCTCCGCTTGCGGGGTGCCGACGCATCCCCTGGACAGTAAAAAAGGAGTATCCGCCTTGCAGGAAATCCTGAAATACCTGAAAGACCGCGGCGAACGGCTCGACTCCGAAATCGCCACCGACACCGGAATCTCGCTCGAAAACGTGCGGCTCCACGTGTCCGCGCTCTCGGCCAGGGGCGAGGTCATGCTGTGCCAGTCGATCCGCTTCAACAACGGCAAGAGGAGCGAGGGACTGCTCTGCAGGATCGCGGGCTATATTCCTCCCGCGGCTCCCGGCAGGAAATCCAAGGCGCACCTGAAGGCGCTGACGCAAACATCGTAAGACAAGAGCACCGGCGGGCCGCGGTTCCTCAGCGCCGGCCGTCGTACCAGACGAAGCAGTCCTTGCGGTTGCGCAGCGTGCGCCCGCGCGAAACGACGGTCTTCACCATGAAGCGGAAAAACTCGCGCCAGCCGTAGAGCCGCAGCTTGCGGTCGCTGGTGCGAAGAGGGTGGCGGTGAAGAATCACGATGGCCCGCTTGTCGCGGCGCGCCAGGCGCTTCAGGCGCCGGAACAGATCGATCTCCTCGCTCGCGTACAGCTCCTCGCTGAAGCCGCCCGTCTCGCGGAACGCGGCCGCCTCGCAGAAGATGAACGACCCCGCGGCCCACTTGCCGATCCTGCTCAGAGCGTTCCAGATTCCGGCCCAGATTCCGATCGCGAGCGCGGCGCCGGGATGAGGATGGTCGAACGCGACGGTACTTCCGCCGGCGAGGCACCCCGCGCGGATTGCGTCCGCCGCATCCACGAAAAGCTCCACGCTGGGACTGGAATCGGCATCGACGAAAAAAATCCAGTCCCCGCCGGCGCGGGCGGCGCCGGCGTTGCGCGCGCGGCTTATCTGATTGACCGGCTCGAATACGACCTGCGCCCCCGCGCCCTTCGCGATCTCCGCCGTGCGGTCGGTGGAATTGTTGTCGCACACGATCAGCTCCGACTTCCAGCCGAACCGGGCGAATCCCTCCATGGCCGCGCGGATGCTCGAGAGCGATCCGGGAAGCAATCGCTCTTCGTTGAACGCGGGAACGACGACCGAGATCTTCATTTCTTCATCCCCGGGATTTCCGAACGGAGTCCATTATCGCCCGGGCGCTTGACCGGGGCACCGATGCCAAACATAATCCTCCGGCAAGTCCGAATTTTGTCCGCTTCATCCGCCAGCACCATTCATCAGAGGAGAGGAAAAATGTCCATAAGCAGATTCATGTTGAGCCTCGCACTCACGCTGTTCGCCGCCGGCGCCTTCGCGCAGGATCGCCCGCCGTACGGCCAGGAGGTCGGCCTCGAGCTGGCCAAGAAGATCGCGGCCGGCGCTGCCGCGGAGTCGAAGAAGAACGGCTGGCGCATGGCGATCGCGATCGTCGACAACCACGGCTTCCTCGTCTACTACGAGCGCATGGACGACACGCAGACCGCGAGCGCCCAGGTCGCGGTCGACAAGGCGAAGGCGTCTGCCATGTACCGCCGCCCGACCAAGGCGTTCGAGGACGGAATCAAGGGGGGACGCGTTGCGCTGCTCGGCCTCGCCGGAGCGACGCCGATCGAGGGTGGTGTGCCGATCATGGCCGGCGGCAAGGTCATCGGCGGAGTCGGCGTCAGCGGCGCGAATTCGGACCAGGACGCGCAAGCCGCGGTAGCGGGCCTGAAGGCGGCCGGTCTATAAGAAAACGGCTTTGCGAGACAGGAACGGCGCCCGGGGCGCCGTTTTTTATTTCAGGATCGGCGCCATTCCCCGGCTACTCCTCACGGAATTTCAGGGCACCTGGGTGCGCAGGAAAGGGCATGTAGGTCTCCGGTCCAGCGCTTATGTCGCTCAGCCGGCGATCCCCACCCGTGAAAGCATCTCGGTGAGAGTTGAGCGTTTTTACGATGTCATAAGCCGTCTGAGCGGGGAGATCCAACCGGCTGATGAGGAGGTTCTGGGTGCCGACGACACGGATATCTTTCTCGAGCCACGCATAGGCCCCCTGCCGGATCAACGCTGGGTAGTAGCCGGTTCCGTATTTTTCCCGCAGCTTTGGGACCCCCTCCTCGTGCGACAGCAGCGTAGTGCGGATTTTCAAGAGTCCGGCGAGATGTTCAAACAGGGCCGGGGAAACAGGTCCGTGCCACGCAAGGGCGTCGATTTTTTTCTCCGCCAACGCCCACATTGACTCCGACAACCCGAGCGCCGCCCGCTGCAAAGAGGTTCCGACGGACGGGTCAAGCGCCTCCAGAAGTCGGAGCGTCAGCTTTTCGGATCGGCTTCGAGCCGGGCCTATGGAGACCGTCTTTCCCTTGAGCTCCCCGATGCTCCGGATCGGACTTCCGCTGAGCGTCACAATGTGCAGATACTGCGCCGGAAGCAATGTCAGCAGCCGCAGCCCGCCGGTGTCCTGCGAGCCCAAAGCATTTGTCCCTTTTATTGCCGCGTAGGCCTCGTCACCCTCCACCAGAGCGAGATCCACGGTGAACCGGCCATAGGCAGTGTTCGTGCCGTTGGAGCGCAGTAACCGGAGAGTGTCCGCTGAACTGGCTATGACCGTGAGCTGCGACCTCTTCGCTGTGGGGACATGCCGCGAAATGAGCTCGACTACGGCCTGGCCCACCATGTGGTGGCCTTCAGCGCTGTAGCCGCTGATGAGAGTCAGGCCCCCGGTGCTGAAGCGTCCCTCGTGAGCGCCCAAGTGAGCCAGGGAGACGCGCGGAAAGAACCCCGCCGCGGCAACGCCGGACGCTGCCGCAAGAAACTCGCGCCGGTTCATCTTGAACCCAAGCCGGGTGCTGGTTCTATTTCGTGTCTTCGTCCCTGTCGCCGTCCCTGTCGCCGTCCCCGAAAACATCGAGATGAAGAAACGCCGACACCAGGAAGTTCGGCACATCCACCAACTGGTTGATGTGCAGGTCAACCGCGGTGCTGGAGAGCATGTAGGCTTGCTGGGGCGTCAGCCCCCGGGTGCGAACGAGGTGATCGATCATGTTGAGCGCCGCATTCCTGGCCGAGAGCGTCAGATCTTCGCTCTCGTTTTTGCCAGTGAGGCGATTCACGGAAATGCCCGTCGTGGCAAAGAAGCGCTTCGGCACCGCCCGCTCGGGCGGGGCGAAGAAGTTGTCCCGCTCAAACTGGAAAGTGGTTATGCCCAGCCGCTTCGCATCGCCTTTGCGAAGGGTGAACTTGACCACCAAGGTGACATTCATCTCCATCGTGGTACCGGCGATCTCGCCGTCACCCTGCGCGAAGTGAGCGTCGCCCGCCGAAAAGAGCGCCCCGGGCACGAATACAGGAATAAGAAGCCTGCCGCCTTTGGTCAGCTGCTTGACGTCGATGTTCCCCGCGTTCTCGCGCGTGGGGATCGTGCGCAGGCACCGGCTGGCGACCGTCCCGCCATGCCCGCACAGGTTTGCCGGTACCGCGTCGTCCGGGTTTGGCTCCAGCACGAACCCGCCACGCCCGGCAAGCTCGTGCTCGCGTTGATAGACCTCCTCGGTCTTGGCGACGGACAAGGCGATTCCCGTGGTTCCCATCGAAGGTTCCGCATGGATGCGGACCCCGGGCAGGTCCCGCGAAGTCGCCACGTCTCCCTTGATGTCCCAGTGCAGGATCGACGGCCCCGGCACTTCGCTCCTGAGGAAGCCAAAGCCCGGAACGTTGATCGTATAGGCGAAGTCGTCCTGGATGATGTCGACGATGTGCACCACTAGAAGGTCGCCCGGCTCAGCCCCCTGGATCGCGACCGGTCCGGTCAGCGGGTGGACGAGGTTGAGATTGAGCGGGCCGCCGAGACCGGTCGGGATCACGTCGGCCGCCGTGGACGTCCGCGTGATCTGCCCATCGAATGCGTCCCGCGTCTCCATGATGACCGTGTCACCCGGCTTGACGATGACCACTGGCTTGATTGCGGGGTGGAAGCGGTTGTGGCAGGCGGGATCATCGGCACACCGGGCGCCTGTCAGGCGAATCTTGAACGTATCGGCAGCTGCTACGCTCTCCAGGCCGAAGAACACAACCACTGCGAGAGATATGAAATGAAACCAGTTCCGCATCATCGCATCCTCCGTTTCGATAAACGCGGTCAGAAGGTACTGCGCGCTCGACCGATGCGAAGGCATCGATCCCTTCCTGGAGGGCCGCAACAGGGGATAATCAGGCTAGGCGCGTCCGCGAGGGTTGTCAAGAATAGCCTGCCATTTCTCTGCAGAGCGTTGAAACCCTGGGGGGCTTGTCATTCGGCGCGCATGCCCTGCTCCTTGATCACCCGGCCCCACTTGGCGGATTCTTTCTTCAGGTGTGCGGCAAATTCCTCGGGCGTGCTCGCGACGATGTCCTGGCCGATTTGCCGGAAGAGCTTTACTTGCTCGGGCATCGCCATCGTCCTTTTCACACTGTCGTTGAGCAAGGCCACGATCGCTCCGGACGTTCCCCTGGGCGCGAGCAGGCCGTGCCAGGTCACGAATTCGTAGCCGGGCAATCCGGATTCCGCGATGGTCGGAATGTCGGGAAACGCGGGCGAGCGCGCGAGGCTGGTGATGCCGAGCGCGCGCAGCTTTCCGGACGCCGCGAACGGCGTGGCTTCGGAGACACCCGACACGATCATCTCGGTGTCGCCGGCGACGGTCGACAGCAGGGCCGGACCGCCGCCCTTGTAGTGGATCGCGACCGTCTTGACCTTGCCCAGGTAGTTGAACAGCTCCCCGGCGATGTGCGGATTGGTGCCGGGTCCGGCGGTGGCGAAGTTCAGCACGCCGGGTTTGGAGCGCGCCAGCTCGAGCAGCTCGCGCACCGAGCGCGCCGGCAGCGACGGGTGAACGACCAGCACCGACGGCGAAGAGGCCAGCAGCGAAATCGGCGCGAAATCGGTCAGCGGATCGAACGGGAGCTTGGCGTACAGATGGGAATTGGCCACGAACGGAATGGTATTGACCATCAGCGTGTAGCCGTCGGGCGCCGCGCGAGCGACGTATTCGGTGCCGATGTTGCCCGAAGCGCCGCTGCGGTTCTCGATGATGAACTGCTGGCCCAGGCTCTCCGACACGCGGGGCATGACCAGGCGCGCGACGGTATCCACGCTCCCGCCCGGCGGGAAGGGAAGGACCACGTGCACGGGCCTGACCGGATAGGCGACGGTCTGCGCCGCCGCGAATTGCGCGGCTGCGACCGCCGCTCCCAGGAATGCGGCGATCGAAATGATTTTCTTCAAGGCGCTCATCCCCTCACTCGGGCACGGTCTGCGGTTTGGTCGGATCGGAGATCTGGATGACAAGGTACTTGACCGGGTGGACCGCGCTGCCGTTGCGCGAGACGGCGTGCAGCGCGCCGGGCGGCTCGTAGAACGTTCCGCCCGGCCCGAGCTGCTGCAGCGGGCCGTCGTCGACTTTCACCTCGTAGGTGCCTTCCAGCACATAGCCGAAGGTGTGGCTGCCGGGATGGCGGTGCGGACCGCTGCCGTTACCGGGATCGCGCTCGGTCCGGCGGATGGTCACCACGCGGCCGAGCACGTCGTTCATCGTCGTCCTGAAAAGCTCGCTCTGCCGGGTTCCGGTATTGGCAGGCTGCGCATGCGCCTGCGACAGCGAGATCGATCCGGGCGCGAGCGCCAGCCAGGTAACGAAAGAAGCGAGCAACGCCGTCGCGCAACCGAACGCGGCATGGGAAATGACGGTTTTCTTCATGGTCTCCCCTTTCATTGCTGTTTCTTCATGACCCAGACATTGTTCAAGGTGGCGTTGCGCTCCCGGTTGCGCCGGGCATCGTCCTGTTCCCAGCCGTCGATGCTCGCGCGGATGTCGGCGCTGACGTTGCCGATGAGGTAATAGCTGTGCTGGATGAAGTCATGGACGACCTGGGTGCAGTCGGCCTGATGGACCTTGTTGTGCAGCAAGGCGGGATGCGCGGCGCCCGAGCCGCCGAGCCGCTCGGGGTTGCCCTTGGTGTAATCCGAGATCACCATCGCCTTGTCTCCGCGGTTGTGATAAATCGTGACGTTGCGCGAGATCTGATCGATCTGGGCCAGGGGCTGGCCCGCCTCCAGCGCGGTGTCGTCGACATCCGGCGCGCACAGGAAGACGTGCTCGAAGAGCCGCGGCAAGGTGTTTCCCGGCGTGAAATCGAACGTCCGCTCGAGCGCATTCTGCAACAGATAGTTGCCCATGGAATGGCACAGCAGGTGGATGTCCTGGCCGCACAGTTCCCTGCCGCCTTTCTTGGCGCGGTCGCGCAGCGCGGCGAGAAAATCGCGGGCCTTGAGAAAGGCGCGCCCCACGGCCGCGCCCGAACCCCTCGCCTCGGAGCGATCCGATTTGTACGACGCCCAGGGCAGCGCCATTCCGTCCGAAGGCCAGGTGAACAGGATAACGAGCACGCTCTGCTCCGGATCGCGCGTTCTGGAATTCTGCAGCATGGCCTGCAGTGCCAGCGCGTAACCCACGGCACTGAACCAGGAAACGTTGAAGCCGTGTATGTAGATCAGCACATCGCTGCTTTTTTCCATGTCGGACATGATGTCCGTGAACATCGCCTTCGAGCCGAGCTTCACGTTTTTTTGCGACACTTCGGCGATGCCCGGATTGATCAGCTCCTTGTACGCCTCGATCCGGGCGGTCTTGGCGCAACCCGCCAGGTACTCGCCGAG
>DATHJM010000400.1:0-3612 GCA_035489775.1 Burkholderiales bacterium | reverse complement strand
CCGTATACGCACACTATCGCCTATACGATCGAAGGCGTGCTGGAGGCCGGAATCTCTCTGGCCAGGCGGGATTACGTGGATGCCGCAGCGCGCGGTGCGGAAGCCCTCCTAGGCCTGTGCAGCGGCGGAATGTTTCGCGGCCGATACGACAGTGCGTGGCGCTCGCGAGATGGATTTACCTGTCTGACCGGAAACGCGCAAATTGCGGTGATCTTCTTGCGTTTATGGGAGATTCGCGGCGACAACAAGTACCTGTCGGCCGCGCGGGAAATCAACCGGTTTTCGTGCCGCTCTCAGCAGACCGACGGCGCGCCGCAAGTCAGAGGGGCGATCAGCGGCTCATACCCGATTTGGGGTCCCTATCAAAGATTCGCGTTTCCCAACTGGGCCGCGAAGTTCTTCGCTGACGCCTTGCTAATGGAGAAGAAGGCGTCCGCACGTGTCTGAGACCCCCGTGCTGCGCCTGGCTGACGCCTGAATCGAGAAATGCAATCGTTCCGCGCCGGATCATGAGAATTGGAATCCTGTGGCAGGTCGTGTACCCCTGGGACATACGGATGGAGAAAATCATCAAGGTCCTCGTGGATGACGGGCACGAGGTGCATCTCGTGTGCAAAGGGAGGGAAGGGCTCCCGGCTTTCGAGGACAAAGGGGGATTGAAGATCCATCGGATCCGCATGACGCCCATTCCGGGCTTCGGTGCGGTAAGTAGGCTTCTCAGCGTTCCTCTGCCCGTCAATCCGTATTGGTACGCGAAGGCGCTGGCCGCCTTCCGCGAGGGGCGGGTGGAGCGCTTGATTGTCCGAGACCTGCCGCTGGCACTCCTCGCGGGGATTCTGGGCAAGCGGCTCCAGATACCGGTTTTCTTCGACATGGCGGAGAACTATCCTGCCGCCTTGGTGGCGTACAACAAGGGCATCTACAAACCGTTTCTCTTCGGCAACGGCTGGTTACCGAAACAGTACGAGAAGCTTTCCTTGCGCTACATGGAGCATGTATTCGTCGTGGCCGGAGAGCAGCTCGAAAGGCTCGCACACGCCGGACTGGATCGAAACCGGATATCGATCGTGATGAATACCCCGGACGTCGAGTACTACGAGGATTGCGTTCGCCAGCAGCGCAACACGCCGTCCGAGCCGGGGCGCCTAAATCTGCTCTACATAGGCAAGGTTGACGCGCACCGCGGCGTCGCCTTGCTGGTCAGTGCCATGTCCAGAATCGGCAAGCGCCATCCGGCAGCCATCCTGCACATCGTGGGCGATGGTTTGGAAAAGAAAGCGTTGGAGAAGCTGGCGACAGGATTGGGCGTAGCGGACCGGATCATTTTCCACGGATGGGTGAACTTCGATAAGGTTCCCGGTTTTATCTCGCACAGTACGGTTTGCTTCATCCCGCACCTCAGAAGCGAGCATACCGAGACCACGGTTCCGAACAAGATATTCGACTATATGGCTTTCGCCAAACCGGTGGTAGTTTCGGATTGCGCTCCCCTGGCTCGCATCGTCACGGAGACGCAGTGCGGTCGGGTGTTCCGAAGCGGAGACGCTGAGGATCTCGCCAAGGAAGCATTAGTCCTGCTCGACGACCCGAATCGGGAGGCGATCGGCGCCAATGGGAGCAAGGCGGTCGCCGAACGTTTTCATTGGCGCCGCGATGCAGCCGTGTTCCTTGCCCGGCTGAAGCGCGGCCATCAAGGCGCTGCCCGTGGCGTCTGACGGCCCTTCGGCCGCGCGTTGAATTCGTGACTCTCGGTAGATGAATACAGATGCGCGTCTTACACTTGCTCAGCAGCACTGGCTTCCACGGCGCGGAGAATATGGCGGCCGAGTTGATACGCGGCCTGTCGGCAGAGGGGGTCGAAAACTATGTCGGGGCGTTCTGGAGCGGCGAAAGCTCGAATACGGAAATTATCCGGGTGGCCGGCAGCGCGGCAAGGGATGCGGTTGTTTTCACGTGTCGCGGCAAGTGGGACTGGCGCGCGGTCTTTTCTCTGCGTGACTACGTTAAGAAGCATCGCATCGATATCATCCATAGCCACAAGTACAAGACCAATCTTTACGCCGCTGTGGCGAGCTTCGGACTGAGGTGCCTGTTGATAAGCACGTGCCACAACTGGTTGCTCACCGACTTCAAGCTGAGGATCTACGCCGCGTTCGACAAGAGGGTCCTGAGGGCGTTCGACAGGATCGCAGGTGTGTCACAGGAAGTAGTGGACGAATTGCGAAAGTACATCGCTCGCGAAAAGGTCGTGAAAATCGACAACGGCATCGATATTGCGAAATTCAGCGGTCTGCCTCCAAAACACGAGGCGAAGGCTGGACTGGGCCTCCCCAACAGACGAGTCGTGGGTTTCGTGGGGCGCCTCAGCCGGAACAAAGCAGTATCGAGCCTGCTTCGCGCGGTGAAATCGCTCGGGGATCAGGCGCTATCGGTGGATGCGCTGATTGTCGGCGAAGGCGAGCAGAAGGACGCCCTGCGCAATGAAGCCGATGCGCTCGGGATCGGTGAGCACGTGCACTTCCTGGGCCAGCGCCACGACACCCCCCAGCTGTACGCAGCAATGGACATCTTCGTGCTGCCGTCGCTCGAGGAGGCCTTCCCCATGGTCGTGCTGGAAGCGATGGCCGCCGGCGTTCCCGTGATCGCGACCCGCGTGGGCGATATCCCCTACATTCTCGGGGACGGCGGCGTACTCGTGGATCCGGGAGCGATCGAGCAACTGAGCGCAGCCCTTCATCGACTGCTTGTAGATGAAGCTGCAGCGCGTGAAATGGCCTTGATCGGCCGACGACGGGCTCGAGAATGCTTTTCGTCCCCGGCCATGGCCCGCCGCTACCACGAGCTCTATGGCGAAGTCTGGGAAAGGCGATACGGCGCACAATAGCTACGGACAGAGCACGCCCCATGTTGAATTATTCAAACCTTGCCGGCCGGAGCTTTCTCAAGATCTCCTTCGTCGCCTTCCTGGTTTTTTTTCGCCTGGCCCACGGGGCACCGAAGATTTACTACACCGACATCGTCACCGGCCCCAATACCGGCGGGGAGAACAATCTCGGAGCCTACCTCACCCTCTTCGGGACGGGGTTCGGCGCCGCCGGGGTTGCTTCGCAGGTGACGATCAACAACGTGCCGGTGGCGGCCGTCATGCAGTGGACGGATACCAAGCTTACCGTGCAGCCGGGCCCCAACGTCACCTCGGGCGTCATCGGAATAACGGTCGGAACAGATACTTACTCCGAGCCGGCGAACAGCTTCACCGTGGTGCCAGGGAAGATCTTCTTCGTCGCGCTCACCGGCAGCGACTCTAGCGGCCAGGCGGGCAATATCAGCAGGCCGTTTCGCCGAATCAACGCCGTATTCGATAGCCCAAGATTCGGCCCCGGCGACCACATCGTGGTGCGGGGAGGAACCTGGAGCGACGTCTATGCGCAGTACGGAGGGTTCTTCTCGATCCACCACAAAGGGGGCACTGCCTCGGCTCCGATGGTGATCATGGGCTATCCGACCGAGACGGTGCTCCTGAACCGCACCGCGCAGACACGTGGTATCCATTCGTATGACACACCTGGGCATTTTGTCGTTGCGAATTTCCATCTGAATGCGGACGGGCGG
>DATHJM010000399.1:0-2315 GCA_035489775.1 Burkholderiales bacterium | reverse complement strand
GTCGGGAGGAATTCCGCGGCGCGGTCCGTCAGCGCATATCGTAGTACAGCGTTTCGTTGCGGCCCTGGCGCTGGACGTCCACGAGCACGCGCTGAGCGGTGCCGAATTGCTGGTAGAGGCGCATCACGTCGTCCATGCTGGTGAGCGGCTGGCCGTTGACGTTGCGGATCACGTCGCCCGGGCGCAGGCCGAGCTTCTCGTACAAGCTTCCCGCCTGGACCTGGCGCACCAGGAACCCTCCGTCGGCGTTGGGCACGATCAAGGCCTGGTTGAGGAATTCCGGCCGGCCGAGCTGCTGCTGCAATTGCCGCCGGTCGACGAGCTGCCGGTCGGTGCCGACAGACTGGACGATCGGAGGCAGCGGGACTGCAATCCCCGCGGCGGCTCCTTCGACGTCCTTCATGATCAGCGCTTCGCGCGCGCCGTTGCGCACGATCACGATGCGATCGCGCTGCACCGTGTCCAGCCGCACGCCCGGAGAAAGCTCTTCGCCCGAGCAGAAAGCCGATTCGGGTTGTCCCTGCACGATGACCAGCGCGCAGCCGCCCGCAGCGCGCATGGCGACGCCGGTCAGCGTCATGTTCAGATTGCTGGGCGCGACGCTCGTTTCGGCCGCGGCGCTCCTGGCGACAGCGCGCCCGAAAAGCTGCACGCCGCCCAGTGCGCGCAGATCGGTGAGATCGGCGCCCCCGGCGCGCGCCACCGCGGGCGAGGCGGGCTGGAGCACGCGCCAGGTACCCTGCGCCAGAGTCCAGCACAGCAATAGCAGCGCCGCGACCGTGGCCAGGGCAGGCATCGCGCGGTGAGCGAGCACGGCCCGGGCACTCCCGGCCGACCGAGTGAAGCGCTGCGCGACAGAAATGGAAGATGCCGTCATGGGTCGGGTCTCGTTAGACACCTCATGAAAGGCTGCCGTTCCCGCTAATAAACCGTTCATCTTACACGAGAAGAAGCCTTTCCCGGAAAGGAAGCCGGCGGCCCGCCGGTGTCATAATCCGCGGGGAAGTTCGGAACGGGGTAAACCATGATCACTCCGCAAGCCGCGCGCATGCTCACGCGCTACAACACCTGGGCAAACAAGCTCATCTTCGACGCAGTCGCCGGGCTGCCCGCGGGCGAAGCGACGAAGGAGCGGCACAGCCTGTTCAAGAACATGGTCCATACGCTCAACCACAACTACGTGATCGACCTCATCTGGCAGGCGCACCTCGAAGGGCGCGAGCACGGCTTCGCGGCGCGCAACACCCCCGCGCACCCGCCGCTCGACGAACTGTGGAGCAAGCAGCAGGCCCTCGACGACTGGTACGTCTCCTGGAGCGACCGCCTGTCCGAGGCCGAGCTCGGGGAAAACGTGCACTTCACCCTGATCGGCGGGAACAAGGGGGTCATGACGCGCGCGGAGATCCTGCTGCACATCGTCAACCACACGAGCTATCACCGCGGCTTCGTCGCCGATCTTTTCTACCAGGTGCCGGGCGCGCGCCCGCCGACCACCGATCTTCCGGTGTTCCTCAGGGAAGGCGCCGCGGCACTCGCCTAGTTGTCGGAAGTCCGGAATTCCTACGGCCGCGCATTCGGCGACTTGGTGCGATCGACCGCGGGCCACTGCTCGGACACCCGCGGCAGCGGCGTTTCCTTGCCGCTCATGCGCTCGACCGCGATGGCGTACAGCGTGATCTGGTCGATGCGCGGATAGAAGCCCTTCGGACGTACCCAGTCTTTTCTCGCGTACTTCGCCATCAGCGCATCGAAGAAACGCGTTCGTGTCGCAAGGTCCTCCACGACGCGGATCCTGCCGAACGCTACCACGCTCCGGTAGGCTACGCTCGAGTCGCACTCGAAGCGGCCGTAGGGAAACACTTCGCCCGCTTCGTCCATTTCGAAGCAGACGCGCGCCTCGTGATCGACGTTTGCGCGCAGGTGCCCCTTGCCGCGCGTGTTGTGCACGAAGATCTCGCCGTCCATGCACACGTAGAGAAGCGGCACGCAGTACGGCGAGCCGTCTTCGCCCACCGTCGCCAAGCGCCCGCAGAACCCGCCCTCGAGCGTTGCGCGCGCGCGTTCCTCCGTCATCAACTTGTCCGCGCGCTGCATCTGGGGCGAGCCGCTCATCGTCAACCTCCGCTGTCGCCGATCAAACTACAATTAGAGCACAGCAGGCGGCGAACGGCCCCGTCACGATTTTTCGGGCTTTCTGGATTTCGCGGCGCGCCGATCGGAAGGAGTCAGGGCTTCGGGCAAGTCATGACCGGACCAGCGGTACTTGTTCATCGTCTCGGCGTCGGCGACCTTCGCGAGCATTCTTCGATGCTTCC
>DATHJM010000398.1:0-3083 GCA_035489775.1 Burkholderiales bacterium | reverse complement strand
CTTCCGAAGGCGACGCCGCGGCCGGTGGCGGACAAGCTGCGTGCCGCCCTGCTGAAGACCGTGGCCCTACCCGAAGTGAAGGAGGGTTTCGGCAAGCAGGGCGCGGAGGTTCTCACCAACACGCCCGAGGAATTCCGAGACATGGTTCGGGCGGAAATCGAGAGCATGAGAAAGGTCGTAAAGGCGGCTAATCTGAAGATCGAGTGAAAGTTTTCGCCCGGAGGAGGACCAAAATGATTCGACTTGCGACGATGTTTTTCGCCGTGCTTCTGCTGTCGTCCTGCGCGACCGGCCCGGACGCTTCCTCCGCCGCGCGCTCGGAGCTGGCGCCGACGGGCAAGCTGCGCGTCGGGATCAACGTGCAGAATTTCCTGCTGGTCAACAAGGAGCGTTCGGGCGGGGAATACAGCGGCATCGCGGTGGATCTTGGCCGGGAGCTCGGCAAGCGCCTCGGCGTTCCCGTCGAGCTCGTTCCTTTCGACACCGCCGGAAAGCTGGCCGATGCGGTGAAAGCCGGCGCATGGGACGTGGCCTTCCTCGGCAACGAGCCCGCGCGCGCCAACGAAATCGCCTTCAGCGCGGCGTATCTGGAGATCGAGGCTGGTTACCTCGTTCCGCCGGGCTCGCCGATCCGCACGGTCGAGGAGGTGGACCGCGAGGGCGTGCGCATCGCCGTCAGCGCGGGTAGCGCCTACGACCTGTATCTCACCCGCAACCTGCAGCGCGCCAAACTCTTCCGGGCGCCTACCGTCGACGCTTCCTACCAACTGTTCGTCAATGACAAGCTCGACGTGCTCGCGGGGCTCAAGCCCCGCCTCGTGACGGACGCGGAGAGGCTTCCAGGCTCGCGCGTGCTCGAAGGGCGTTTCTCGTCGGTGCAGCAATCGATCGGCACTCCGCAGGGGCGCCCGGCGGGCGCGAAGTACCTTCGCGAATTCGCCGAGGACGCAAAGGCCTCCGGGTTCGTCGCCAGGGCGATAGAAAGACACGCGGTGCGCGGGGTTTCCGTCGCGCCGCCCGCGCGGGCCTCATAGCGCGGTCGTTGTTCGTCTCGCCAGATCGATCAGTAAGTGCAGCGATCTTCGCAAAATTCCTTCGTCGCGCCGGAGCCAAGGCAGTCGTTCATGCACAGGGTATCGATCCCTCGAGAGTTCGATGAGGAAGTGCCCCGTTGCGGAGGCTCGGAGCGGTTCGGAAAATTTGAGCAGCCCGCAACCGCCAACACGATAAGGATGATGCTTGCACGCACGATCCGTCTTCTTTCCACCCTAGCGTGAAATCACCAGTTTGTACTTGAAGAGCGGCATGCCCCGCGGGGACTGCCCCTGTTGATCGGAGGGAGGCGGCATCTTTTCGACGAAATCCACTTTCCAGCCTTTTTCCAGGATCTGTTCGCGCGTCAGCGCGCCCAGCCCTGCGCTGCACTGGAACCGCTCGTCCTCGCTGGGAAACTCGTCGTAGTAGATGGCCGTGGTGCACGCCGCGGCGCGCGGCCCGGCGACGGGGGCCGCTGCCGCCGGTTGAGGCTCCCTCAATTCGGGATTGTCACGAATTTTTTTCCATTCCTCCCAGCTGTAGCGCTTGCCGTCGACATAGACCGCATCCCCGACCCTGAAGACGAACGCCGCCGACGCCGGCGGAGTAACGATCGCCAGGGCGAGCGGCAGTGCCAGGAACAAACGCTTCAACTCGGATCTGCTCTGAAATGAAAAGGCGGGCGCCTTTCGACACCCGCCTAAACTACCACAGACGGTCGGACTCAGAAGCTGTACATCCAGCCCACCGATACCGCCTGAAGGGTCTCGCCAGTGAAGCAGCCACCCGCGGCATCCTTGCAATCGGTGGTAATGCCGTGGCCGCTCGCGCCAAGGTCGTAGTGCGCGCCGGTGTGATTGGCCTGGCGGGCATAGATGGCATACCAGTTGGATTGCTTGTCGAAATGATGCTTGTAGCCGGCGGTGTACATGTTTGCCACGTTGTCGATCGGACCCGTGCCCGGATCACCCGGCGTTTTCCCGGCATGCGCCCATCCGAAGTTGACGTCGTCCTGACCCGTGACTTTTTGAGTCAGCGCCAGCCATGAGCCGTTGCGCTGCCGCTCGTTGAAGTCCGGATTGGGATTTTTGCGAGTCATCCTCTCGAGGATCACGTTGAGTATGGTATTGGGGGTGACCATGTACTGGACGCCCACCTTCATCGCCGCTTCGTCCCCGACGGCGACATTTACAGCATCGTCACCGCTGCGGTTGGACTGCTTGTGCAACTCGTACGCCGCCATCGCGTAGAGCGGACCCGCTTCATAGATCCCCGCCACGCTGTAGGCGTTGCCGAAGGAGCCGTCATTGCAGGGGCCGATATTGACTGACGTGGCTGGTGGCGGTACTAATCCTGTTCCTTGTCCGCCGCCTCCTCCTGTGCAATCGGGCTCGCCGCTGGCATTGTTGCTGTTGTCGCTCGCCCGGTTCTGCCCGGGAGCAACCAGGGCACTGAAAGAAAAGCCGCCCATTTTCTGCGACTCGTACCACACCGCGTGGGAGAGCCGGGTATCGAATTCGGCGCGGTTGTCGCCCCCGGTGTTGCCCATGATGCTGTTGTAGTCGCCAACCGTGGCCGAGAATGGATCCATGCGCGCGGTCGACAGCTTGTAGGGCGCGTCGGTCTTGCCGAGCTTGAGGGCGCCGAAGTTTCCCGCGATACCGAGGAAGCTGTTGCGCGAGCCGAGCGCACCGAGCACCTTGTTGTCGGTGTTCCCCTGGGAAGCCTGGTTCACCGGGCTGGGTCCTGGAGTCGCAGCCACGTCAACCTGGGTTTCCATCTGAAACACCATTCTGTTGCCGCCGCCGATGTCGTGGTCACCGCGCACGCCGAAGTACGACAGGTTGCTCGAGACATCCGCCTGCCAGCCCAGCTTGCCCTGAGCTGTCGGATCCTTGATGCCCTTGGTGATATCGTCGACAGACAGATCGAGGTGTCCGTAAAACTGCACGGACGTATCCGCCGCAACCACAGGCGACGGCGCGCTGAACATTCCTGCGACGACCAAAGCTGTCGCGTTGACCGCAAGTATCTTGCTCCTCTTCATC
>DATHJM010000397.1:0-3199 GCA_035489775.1 Burkholderiales bacterium | reverse complement strand
GCTAGCGAACTGGGCGTCGTAGCGCTCAGGCCGAGGGACTCTACGACCGATTTCGCGCTGAGTATCGATGCTAGCGAACCGGGCGTCGTAGCGCTCAGGCCGAGGGACTCTACGGCCGATTTCGCGCTGAATATGGATGCTAGCGAACTGGGCGTCGTAGCGCTCAGGCCGAGGGACTCTACGACCGATTTCGCGCTGAGTACCGATGCTAGCGAACCGGGCGTCGTAGCGCTCAGGCCGAGGGACTCTACGGCCGATTTCGCGCTGAGTATCGATGCTAGCGAACTGGGCGTCGTAGCGCTCAGGCCGAGGAACCCAGCAATCGACCCTGCGTTGAAGGCTGGGGCAAAGCTATCTGAAGTGGGGAACGTCATGCCTAGCTCCACGAGCACAAGGGGCTGTGTTCAGAGCCCATTTACTTACCACAATTTGTGCTTCAGGGCAAATCGAATGTCCTGACCGCCTCTAGCTTGCGACCCTACGCCGCGGATTCCTCGCCCGCGAGGAAATAACTACCGCAACGACGCGTTTATCTTCTCCAGCATCCCCGCCCCCGGACAAAGCTCCTTCTCCGAGAGCTTGTTGAACGGGGTCTCCACAGTATTGAGGTGGGCGTGGAGATCTTCGGAGCTGGTATCGAGGTACAGCAAGCCGGTGACGACTTCGCCTTTCGCGGCGTGGTGGGCGACGTATTCGAGCGCCTGCACGCGGTCGGTCGCGTCGTACTCGGGGTGGGTCTTGCGGAGCCGAATGATCGAGCCGTCGTGCTGCGGCACTTCGATGGCGTCGCCTTCGTTGTATTCCACGGTGATCGCTTCGCGCGAGGGCCAGAAGTCCAACCGGTTCACCGCTTCGTTGTGCTCGCGCACGTATTCGTAGCTCTTGGTCGAGCCCGCGTGGTTGTTGAACGCGACGCAGGGGCTGATGACGTCGATGAAAGCCGCGCCCTCGTGTGCGATCGCCGCTTTCACCAGGGGAATGAGCTGCTGCTTGTCGCCGGAAAAACTGCGCGCGACGAATGTTGCGCCCATGATGAGCGCGAGCGACACCGTGTCCACCGGCGCGTCGGCATTCACCACGCCGCGCTTGGACTTCGAGCCGGCGTCGGCGGTGGCGGAGAACTGGCCTTTGGTAAGTCCGTAGACCCCGTTGTTCTCGAGGATGTAGGTCATGTTCACGCCGCGGCGCATGACGTGCGCGAACTGCCCAAGACCAATGGAGGCCGAGTCCCCGTCGCCCGAGACGCCGAGATAGATAAGCTCGCGGTTGGCGAGGTTCGCGCCAGTGAGCACGGAAGGCATCCGCCCGTGGACGGTGTTGAAGCCGTGCGAGTTTCCGAGGAAATAGTCGGGCGTCTTGGAAGAGCAGCCGATGCCGGAGAGCTTGGCGACCTTGTGCGGCAGGATGTCGAGCTCGAAGAACGCCTGGATAAGCGCAGCCGAAATCGAATCGTGGCCGCAGCCGGCGCACAGCGTCGAAACCTTGCCTTCGTAATCGCGGCGGGTGAAGCCGACCTTGTTCTTGGGCAAGGTCGGGTGGTGGAGTTTGGGTTTGGCGAGGTAGGTCATGAAAGCAGATCCTTCGCTGCGCTCAGGATGACAGCAGCGCGTACTTGAAGGGTATCTTCGTCCCCGTCACCGTCGTCTTCGTCCTCGTCTTCATCATCCTCGTCATCCTCGTCTTTGTCTTTCTTCTTTTCTTCGTCGTCATCATCTTCGTCGTCGTCGCCGCCCTGGATCTCCATCCTCATGCGGCTTTGTCCTTCTTCACCAGCGGTCGCACGTTCAGCGCGGCGACGATCTCGGCGATCTCGCCGGTGATGTAGCGCGCGGTGATCGGCGTGCCGTCGTAGTGCAGCACCGAGATCAGGCTCGCCGGGTTGATTCCGGCGTCGTTGACGAGCAGCGTCTTGAGCTGAGCGTCGCGGTTCTGCTCGATGACGAACACCTTGGAGTGCGAGGCGACAAAGTCGAAGATCTCGTCCTGGAACGGGAACGAGCGCACGCGCAGCGCGTTCACGTAGATTCCCTGCCGCGAAAGAGCGTCGAGCGCTTCGGCCATCGCGGGACTGGTCGAGCCGAAGTAGATCGCGCCGAAGCGCGCCGGCTCCTTCGAAGCGTTCAGGATGGGTTTGGGCACGAGCGTCTTCGCTGTCTCGAACTTCTTCAGCAGGCGCTGCATGTTGGCCCTGTAGTCCGCGCCCTGCTCCGAGTAGCTCGCGTAGGCGTTCTTCGAGGTGCCGCGGGTGAAGTAGCCGCCTTTGCTCGGGTGCGTGCCGGGATAGGTGCGGAACGGAATGCCGTCGCCGTCCACATCCAGGTACCGCCCGAATTCCTTGCCCGAGTCGAGCATCTCGGCGGTCATCACCTTGCCGCGGTCGTAGCGGCGGGCGTCGTCCCACTCGAGCGGCGCGGCCAGGCGCTGGTTCATCCCGATATCCAGGTCTGTCATGAGGAACACCGGCGTCTGCAGCCGGTCCGCCAGGTCGAGCGCGAGCGCGGCGAACTCGAAGCACTCGTGCGGATCCTCCGGGAAGAGCAGCACGTGCTTGGTGTCGCCGTGCGAGGCGTAGGCGCAGGTCAGGAGGTCCGACTGCTGCGTGCGCGTCGGCATGCCGGTCGAAGGGCCGCCGCGCTGCACGTCGATGATGGTGACGGGAATTTCGGCAAAATACGCGAGCCCGATAAACTCCTGCATGAGCGAAATTCCAGGGCCCGATGTCGCGGTGAAGGCGCGCGCCCCGTTCCACCCTGCCCCGACGGCGATGCCGACGGAAGCGAGCTCGTCCTCCCCCTGCACTATCGCGAACTTGTTCCTGCCCGTTTCCTTGTCCACCCTTAGCTTGGCGCAGTATTTCTGAAAGGCCTCGGCGAGCGACGACGAAGGGGTGATCGGGTACCAGGCGCACACGGTCGCCCCGCCGTAGACGCAACCGAGCGCCGCCGCGGCGTTGCCCTCGATGAAGACCTTGTCGCCGACCTTGTTGGCCTCGCCTTTCAGCCTGCGCACGCGGATGCCCAGCGGGCACTTCAGGTGCGCGAGCGCATAGGTGCGGCCCAGCTGCAGCGCGTTGAGGTTGGGCTTGAGGAGCGCCTCTTTGCCCTTGTATTGCTCGCCGATCAGTTCCGCGATTTCGTTCGGATCGACGTCGAGCAGCGCCGAGAGCGCGCCGAGGTAGATGATGTTCTTGAAGAGCTGC
>DATHJM010000396.1:0-3992 GCA_035489775.1 Burkholderiales bacterium | reverse complement strand
GTCGGAGAACATGCGGCGGAACTCGAGATCGCCGACTTCCTTTTCCAGCCTGGCGACGTCGGCGGCGACGCTGACCAGGGTCGCGTCGTCGTTTTCCGCGCGCGCCATCTCGAAGAGCTCGCGCGCATCGCGCAATGCCGAGGCGATCGCGGCGAGCGCGGTGACGGTCGCACCCAGCGATTTCTTTTCCCTGCCGAGGTCCTGCGCGCGCTTCGGGTCGCTCCAGACCTTGGGATCGGTCAGGAGCGATTCGACTTCCGTCAGGCGTTTCTGCTTGCCTTCGAAGTCAAAGATACCTCCGCAGCTCTGCCGACCGTTTGTCCAGGTCCGAGAGCGCCGAGGCGATTTGATTGATGCGTTCTGCTTCCATATGGCATCGCTGCGAAACGCGCATTATAAGGTACGGCGTCCTACTTTATCCGGTTCGACGGAAAACTTTCGTCGATCTTGTCTTCGAAGAAGCTCGTCGCCGAGGGCGCGGCCATGAACTGGCGATGGACCTCGGGCGAGACGCCGCGGTAGGCGAGCACCCTTCCATCGCTGAACTCCACTTCCAGCAGTTGCGCCTTCGGGTCGTAACCGACCGCGCGGATCTTGCTCGAGTTGACGCGTTTTCGTTCCATGGTCACTCCATCGATACGGTGATGCTCTCGCCGCTGCGCACCGAGGCAAGCTGCCCGGGATCGCCGTCGATCGTACCGAGCACGTTGCAGCGGGTCACCAGGCGCGATTCGTCGCCTTCGGATACGGGAGTTCGGCCCCAAGGCAGGGCGAGCGAGCTGCCTTCGACCCAGAAGCAGACCGTTCCGGGCGGCACGACCTGCTTCGCGCTGCCCTCGAGTTTCGCCGTCACCGGAATCTCGAAATAGACCTCCTCGCCCCAGGTCTGGGCTTTCGCCTTCAGGGGCAGCGCTGCGACGATGGCGCGCGCGGTCGGAGTGTCATTCAGGGTCGCGTTCGCCGCACCCTTGGGCCAGGAAATCTTGATGCGCGCATAGCTCATCGGGCGGGCTCCCAGTGTTCAATGACCAATTGCAGATTCTGCATACCGTTGAACTCGTTGACCGAGAGCCGGTACGCCGCGCGCACGTGCGAGGGCAGGGGATCGAGCGCGTTGAAGCGCATGGCATCGATTGTGCGCCCGGCGCGCGCGAGCTTGAGCTTCAGGTGCTTCTCGCCGACCACGCGCTGGCCCAGCACTTCGAACTCGTCGCAGAACATCGGCTGCGGAAATCCCTGTCCCCAGACTTGATGGTCGAGCAGTTGCGCGAGGCCGAGACCGAGGTACGCGGGCTCCAGAGAGCCGTCGGTCTCGACCGCGCGCGCAAGCTGCGCGGCCGAGAGCAGCTCGCCGGCAACGGCTTCGAAGCTTTTGGCGAAGCGCGTGAAATCCGCGGCGCGCAGCGTGAGGCCCGCTGCTGCGGCGTGCCCGCCGAAGCGCAGGAGCAGGTCCGGTTCGCGCTTCGCGACGAGATCCAGCGCGTCGCGCAGATGCAGGCCCGCGATGGACCGGCCCGAGCCGCGGATCTCGCCGGCACCGGCCGGGGCGAAGGCGAAGGTCGGGCGATGGTAGCGATCCTTGACGCGCCCGGCGAGGATGCCGACCACGCCCTGGTGCCAGCTCGCGTCATACAGGCTGATGCTGGAAGTCCCGCCCACCGAGAGCTTCGCCATCAGCTCATCGGCCTGCGCCTGCATGTCGGCTTCTATCGTGCGCCGCGCGCGGTTGAGGTCATCGAGCTGCCGGGCGATTTCGAGCGCCCGCCCGCGATCATCGGTCGTCAGACCTTCGATCCCCAGGCTCATGTCGGACAGGCGCCCGGCCGCATTGAGCCGCGGCCCGAGCAGGAATCCGAGATCGAATCCGCTCGCACGCGAAGGATCGCGGCCGGCAACGGCGAACAGGGCACGCACGCCTTCCTGCATGCGGCCCGCGCGGATGCGCTTCAGCCCCTGCGCGACCAGGACGCGATTGTTGAAATCGAGCGGCACGACGTCGGCTACCGTTCCCAGCGCGACCAGATCGAGCACGTCGCCGAGATTGGGTTCCTCCCTTCCGGAGAACGCTCCGCGCGTGCGAAGCTCGGCGCGCAGGGCGAGCATCACGTAGAACATCACGCCGACGCCCGCGAGGCTCTTGCTCGGGAACGCGCAGCCGGCCTGGTTGGGATTGACGATTGCCGCGGCGCGCGGAAGCTCCTGACCGGGCAGATGGTGGTCGGTCACGATGACTTCGATGCCCAGGCGCTTCGCCGCATCGACCCCATCGACGCTGGCGATTCCGTTGTCCACCGTGATGAGGAGATCGGGTTTCGATTGCGCCGCGAGCGCGACGATCTCCGGGGTCAGCCCGTAACCGAACTCGAAGCGGTTGGGTACGAGATAGCCGACGCTCGCGCCGAAGGCGGAGAGCGCGCGCATTCCCACGGCGCAGGCGGTCGCCCCGTCGCAGTCGTAGTCGGCGACGATCAGCATGCGCCTGCCTGCGGCGATCGCGTCGGCGAGCAGCACTGCGGCGCGCTCGGAGTTCAAGAGATCGGAAGGCGGAATGAGGCTGGAGAGCGCGTCCTCGAGCTCGCCGCGGCGGCTGATCCCTCGCGCCGCGCAGACGCGCGCCAGCACCGGATGCAGGCCTTCGCGGACCAGCTGGTCATGCACGCGCAAGGGAACCGGGCGGGTAACGATCTGGGACATCATTTATGCATATGCCGAAAGGGGCTTCCGCCTCCGCCAGAAATAGCGCAGGTCCGAACGCACGGTCTCGACCTCGAGCAGCGAATCCGCGCCGCAAAGCTGGAGCGTGAGCATCCCGATCCGGCCGGACTTCAGAGCGGCGAACAGCGGCGCAAACCAGTCGCGCTCGAGCGCCGTGCGGCGCTCGCGAAGCTGCGCCTCCCGCGGGGCGTCCAGAACGACCAGCACGAGGCCTTCGTCCCCCAGGGCGGCGAGAGCCGAGTCGGCGTTCTTCGGCAACGCCCGGGCCGGGATTTCCGCCGCGAGCGCGAGGCCGCGGGCAAGCGGATCGTCGCCGAAAACCATCGAGAAGGGCCGGGCGCGCCCGGCGTCGATAACGCCTCCGCCCCAGAACCAGATGCTGTTCAACGCCGGTTCCCCGCGCGCCTCGCGTCCGGCGTTGACGGGGTGCTCGTGCAGCAGCATCTGCGCCTCGTTCATGAGCGCGTGAAAGCGCATCGCGTCGGGCCCGGATGGAAGGTTTTCATCGATCGCAACGCCGCGCGCCGCGGCAGGCGGCGTGGTCTGCATATCCGGCGCTTTGTCGAGCCGAACGTACCAGCGCTCAGGCCGCACGGGGTAGAAGCGCATCGCCTCGCCGAAATGGCGGTTGAGCGTCTCGACGAGCGCTTCGGACTCGGCGCGCGAAACGTCGAACGCGGCGCTGTCGGCCAGGCCGAGGTTGTCGCGGCCCACCTGCAGGTGCACGGGATCGGCGCGCATCCAGTAGTTCCGTTCGGGCGCTCCGCCGTCCGCCAGAAGCGTATACGGAGCGACGGGCCAGTCGCGCTGCCTGGCCACGCCGAAGCGCTCGAACAGCCAGGCTTCGGTCGAAACGGGCGTCATCCGCCTGCGGCGCCCTCTCGCGATCAGTGTCTCCGCGGCAGCGAGGCTGTCCGAAGGTGGAAGTCCCTCGGCAGGGAAGAAATCGGGAACATACAGATTGCAGTGCATTCGATTTCGAGTTTATCACCGCTTATGGCACACTTCGCGCGTGCAATACGAACTCCTCGTCGGGCTGCGCTACACGCGCGCCAAGCGCCGCAATCACTTCATCTCCTTCATCTCGCTCACTTCGATGCTCGGCATCGCGCTCGGCGTTGCCGCGCTGATCGTGGTGCTCTCGGTGATGAACGGGTTCCAGAAGGAAGTTCGCGCGCGCATCCTCGGCGTGGTCTCGCACGTTCAGATCACCGGGGCGGACAACCGGCTCGCGGATTGGCAGGCGGTGGCGCGGGAAGCGGCCGCGCACCCGCAAG
>DATHJM010000395.1:0-18560 GCA_035489775.1 Burkholderiales bacterium | reverse complement strand
CCTGGTCGCGACCCGACCGAGTGAAGATGCTCTATGGGCGGCTGGCCAAAATGTTCAAGATTGCCCGGCCGTATACGATGTTCATTCCCTTGTACGGCTGCCTGTGGTCGATGTGCGCCTGCTCGGATACGACAGACGTCGCGGCGGTCAATAGCGCGGAGATCGATATTCGAATCGGCAACCGGGGTCTCAGCCATCTGCAGTACTACAACGGCGCCGCCCATCAAGCGCTGTTCGCGTTGCCGAATTTCGTCCGCGAACTCACCGTCGACGCGGTGCCAAAGCCCAGGCTCGTGGCAACGAAAAAGCGCGCCGCAGGCGGCGCGAAGTAGCCCTTAGCCCTCAGCCCGCCGGGCGCGGGGTGACCGAGTGGGTCGCCCTTTTCGCTTTAACCTCCAACCCGAGGAAACCGAACTCGGGTTCCGGTTTTCGGCCGCTCACGATGTCTGCAAGTGCCCGGCCCGAGCCGCAAGCAAGCGTCCAGCCGAGCGTGCCGTGCCCCGTGTTGAGAAAGAGATTGGAGTACTTCGAACGTCCAATGAGCGGCAGATTACTGGGTGTGGCCGGTCGCAGTCCCGTCCAGAATTTTGCGTGCTCCGCACGCCCTGCCTTCGGGAACCATTCGAAGCAGCGTTTGACGAGCGCCTCACATCGAGGCTCGTTCATCTCGGTGTCGTAGCCGTTCAACTCGGCGGTGCCTGCCACGCGCAAGCGTTCGCCCAGCCGCGAAATTACGATCTTGCGGGCGTGATCGGTCAGGCTCGTCTTTGGAGCTTCATCCCCGGGCTCGAGAGGCAACGTAATCGAATAGCCTTTTACCGGGTACACGGGAATTGAGACGCCGACCGGCGCGAGCAGGAGCGGGCTATAGCTCCCCAGGGCAGTAACATAGGCTTCGGCGCGCAACGATTCCTCGATTCCTTTTTCATCGTCGATGACCACCCGCTCGATGACTCCCCGCGCGGCTTCAAGGCGCTTCACGCTTACGTTGAACCTGAAGTTTACGCCTTGGGCCCCGCACAGTTCGGCCAGAGTCCGGGTAAAAAGCTGCGCGTCGCCGCACTCGTCGGAAGCCGCATAGGCGCCGCCCACCAACCGGTTTATCGAATGCTCGAGCGCAGGTTCGATCGCAAGGCACCCTTCGGGCGTCTTGATTTCAATGTCCAGGCCGCGAGCTCTGAGCAGTTCGGCCTGCCTCTTCGCGTGTTCGAATTGAGCCCTGTCTTCGTACAGGTGCAGGATGCCCCGCGTATCAAAATCGTACTGGATGCCAGTATCGCGTCGCAATTGGCGCAGTTGCTCGCGGCTGTACAGCGCAAGAGCGAAAGCGGATTCGGTGTTGCGACGGGTCCGGCCCGGCAAGCATTCATAGAGAAAGCGCAGACCCCAAAGCCATTGGGAAAGATCGGCACGCGGCCGGAAGAGCAGCGGGGCGTCCTCGCGCCCCAACCACTTCAGGATCGTAAGAGGGGCGGTCGGGTTGGCCCAAGGTTCGGAGTTGCTGACCGAAATCTGGCCCCCATTGGCAAAGGTCGTCTCAAGCGCAGGTTCGGGCTGACGGTCCACCACCGTCACCTCATGACCGCTCTGCGCGAGATACCACGCGCTGGTCGTACCAATGACGCCGGCCCCGAGAACGACCACTCTCATGCCCGCCTCCGATAAAAACAAAAGGGGGAAAGCTTGCGCTTATCCCCCCATTTTCCCTGCCCGAGAGCTGCGACTCGTAACTGAGCGACTATGAACTGATTCTTCGGCAGCGATTCGCCTGTTGCGCCATCGGCACAGCACCCTGCAGCGTGAGAACGAATTTACACTTTTGGCCTTCGTACGGCAAGCAAGCCCGATAAGGCTGCATCGGGTTCGCACGAACGCGAAGGGTTGTCTATTTCCCCGTATGAGGAATCACCTTTTGCCGCTGCTCACCCAGGCCCTTGATACCGAGGGTGACCACGTCACCCGGCTTCAGCCACGCCTGGGTCGGCTTCATCCCCAGCGCCACACCGGCCGGCGTTCCGGTGGTAACGATGTCACCGGGAAGCAGCGTCATGTAGTTGCTCACGTATGAGACAAGCTTCGCGCAGGAGAAGATCATGTTCTTGGTATTGGACGATTGCCTGCGTTCGCCGTTGACGTCGAGCCAGACGTCAAGCACCTGGGGATTGGTGATCTCGTCGGTCGTGACGAGCCATGGCCCGATCGGTCCAAAGGTGTCACAACCCTTGCCCTTGTCCCATTGAGAGGACTGCAGCTGGAAAGCACGCTCGGATACGTCATTCACGATCGTGTAGCCGGCAACGTGGTCCAGAGCCTCGTCCTCCGACACATATTCGGCGCGTGTCCCGATAACGATTGCGATCTCGACTTCGTAATCCAGCTTGGTGGAACTACGCGGCTGCTGAATGTCGTCATTCGGGCCGCTGATGCACGTGGTCGCCTTCATGAACACTACCGGCTCGGCGGGTATTTGCAGACCCGCTTCGTGTGCGTGATCGGAGTAATTCAGGCCGATGGCGACGAACTTGGAGATCCCCGTATAAGGCACGCCGAAACGCGGGTTCCCGCGCACCAGGGGCAGCGACTCCGGGCGGATCTTGCGCAGCTTCGTCAACCCTTTGGAGGAAATCGTGTCCTGGTCGACATTGGAGACGACCCCCGACAAGTCGCGTAACTGGCCTTGCGCGTCGATGACACCCGGTTTTTCGAATCCGTTCCTGCCGTAACGACAAAGCTTCATTTTTGGCTTCCTTTCCCGATCATCATGCGGCCGCTTAAGCAAAGCGCGACGCTTGGAGCAAGCGCAAGCTGGGTGCAAGCGAGGGTGCTCGATATCGTCGCAGTCTTGAGCCGCCCATTTCTTGTCTGGGCGGCGCGCGACGAGAGCAGTTAGTGCGGCCGGTCTCCTACGTAAGCCGTTCTCCCCAGAACTATTCTTATTGCCGGGCGATTATAACAGCGCAACGCCGAAAAAAGCCGTAGTTTCATTTGAATCAGTATGTTACAGGGCCCTATGGAAGGGGTTGGGTCGGCCGGACCGCGAGGCCTTACGGCGATAAAATCGGAGCATGAAGAGTTTTACATCCAGCATCGTTCCGCGATTTTTTGCTCCGATGCAGCTTTCCCTCGGTGCCGAGATCGAACTGCCGGAGCGGGTAGCGCGTCATTGTGCGGTCCTGCGCTTGCGCCGCGGCGATGCGGTCGTCTTGTTCAACGGAGAGGGCGGGGAATTCTCCGCCGAGCTGACGCGGGTTTCCCGTGGCGATGCGCGTGCCCGCGTGATATCTGGGCAGACGCCGGAGCGGGAGTCGCCTCTTGCCATCGCGCTCGCTCAATGCGTATCGAGCGGAGACCGGATGGACACTACCTTGCAGAAATCTACCGAGCTTGGCGTTTCCAGGATCGTGCCGATCGCGAGTGAGCGATCCGTAGTGAAACTCTCGAGCGACCGCGCCGACAGGCGCGTCGCTCACTGGCGCAATGTGGTCATCGCCGCCTGCGAGCAATGCGGGCGCAATCACGTACCCGAAGTCACGGCGATCACCGATCTCGCGGCTTTTCTGAGCCGGGCGGCCAGCGATGGGCTGCGGCTGCTTCTGGCACCGGATTCGGATCGAGACTTGAAGCAGCTTGAACCACCCAGCAGGGTAACGTTGCTGGTCGGACCGGAGGGAGGGCTCGCGCCTGAAGAGCGGCAGCGCGCGGAAAAGAGCGGGTTCGTTCCGATACGTTTCGGGCCACGGATACTCCGCACAGAGACCGCTCCGCTCGCAGCAATCGCGGCGATGCAGGCGCTGTGGGGCGATTGTTAGTCCCTATCAGCGCCGGCGCGGCTGTATCTCCCGGGGGCAACTGGCTAGAATTGTAGGTCCTTGGAACGATGACAACTATGCCGGCCCATCCCAATGCCCAGTTCATCAGCTGGTTTCGCTCGGTCGCACCGTACTTCCACGCCTTTCGCGACAAGACCTTCGTGCTCGCCTTTGGCGGGGAGATCTTGGTTGAAGGCAGGTTCGTCGAGCTTGCGCACGATATCAACCTGCTGCACAGCGCCGGCATGCGCGTCGTCCTCGTGCACGGCTCGCGCCCTCAGATCGAAGCGCAGCTGAAGCGCCGCAAGACGCGTTCGCGCTACGCCAAGGGCCTGCGCATCACCGATCCGGTGGCGCTCGAATGTGTCAAGGAGGCTGTCGGGTTGCTGCGAGTGGAAATCGACGCACTGTTGTCGCTCGGGCTTCCCAATTCACCCATGGCGGGCGCCGTGATCAACACGGTTTCCGGAAATTTCATCACCGCACAGCCGATGGGCGTGCACGACGGCATCGACTTCCAGTACACCGGCTCGGTGCGCAAGGTCGATGCGCAGGCAATCGCAGGCTGTCTGGACGCCGGCAACATCGCAATCGTATCACCGGTCGGTTATTCGCCCACCGGCGAGGTCTTCAACCTCGCCATGGAGGACGTGGCAGTGGCAACGGCGACGGCGCTCCATGCCGAGAAGCTGATCTTCTTCTCCGACTCGCCAGTGCAGGACAAGGAGGGCGAGTTGCTCCAGGAGCTCACAGCGGAGGAGGCGGCCGGGCTTCTCGCGCGCGGCAACCGTCTGTCGGACGATACGCGGCTCTATCTAGCGCACGCCGTCGAGGCGGTGCGTGGAGGGATGCAACGCGTCCACCTTATCAGCCGGACGGTCCCCGGTGCTCTGCTGATCGAGCTGTTCACCCATGAAGGCTCGGGCACCATGATCACCGCCGACAAGGTGGTGAAGCTGCGTCCGGCGAAGATCGACGATGCGGGGGGGATCCTGAAACTGATCGAGCCGCTTGAGGAAGACGGGACGCTCGTGCGCCGCGGGCGCGAGCTGCTCGAGCGCGAGATCGGGCGCTTTTCGGTGATCGAGCACGACGGGGTGATCGTCGGCTGCGCCGCGCTTTACCCCTTCACCGGCGCCCGCGCCGGCGAGCTTGCCTGTCTCGCGGTACAGCCCGATTACCGCGACGCCGGCTACGGGGAGCGCCTGCTGCGGCATGTCGAGACACAGGCGCGCGCCGGCAAGCTTAAAAAGCTGTTCGTGCTCACGACTCGCGCGACCCATTGGTTCATAGAGCGCGGCTTCGCCGAAGCGAGTATCACCGTGCTGCCGAACGAAAAGAAAGCGCTGTACAACTATCAGCGGAGCTCGAAGATTTTAGTGAAGCAGATTTAAACGGACTTGATACCGGAATCGAGGTTGCGAACATGGCAAGGATGGTGAAATGCATCAAGCTCGGCCGTGACGCCGAAGGGCTCGACTTCCCGCCCTACCCGGGCGAACTCGGCAAGCGCATCTACGAGAACGTTTCCAAGGAGGCCTGGCAGGCCTGGATCAAGCACCAGACCATGCTCATCAACGAGAACAAGCTGAACCTTGCCGACCCGCGCGCGCGAAAGTACCTCGCCGAGCAGATGGAGAAGCATTTCTTCGGATCCGGAGCCGACGTGGCTTCCGGCTACGTGCCGCCGGACAAGTAGGCGCTCTACTTCCGGGCGATCGTCCTCACGCCCGTCTTGGTTCCGAGTAAAAGCACGTCCGCGCCACGCCGCGCGAACAATCCATTTGTAACCACGCCGGTGACGTTGTTGACCGCCGTTTCCAGCTCGACCGGGTTGAGGATGGACAGACCCCAAACGTCGAGGATGATGTTGCCGTTGTCCGTGGCAAAGCCCTCGCGCAGCTTGGGCTGGCCGCCGAGCTTCACCATATGGCGCGCGACATAGGCACGCGCCATCGGAATCACTTCGACCGGCAGCGGAAATTTTCCGAGCACCGGCACGAGCTTCGACTCGTCTGCAATGCAAACGAACTTCTTTGCAACCGCGGCGACGATTTTCTCCCGCGTGAGCGCGCCGCCCCCGCCCTTGATCATGGCGAGATGCTCGGTGATCTCGTCAGCACCGTCTATGTAGACCGGCAGCTCGTTGACACCGTTGAGGTCGAGCAGCCGGATGCCGTGACCCTTCAGCCTCTCGGCAGATCTGTCCGAGCTCGCCACCGCGCCGGCGATGCGGCTCTTGATTTTTGCCAGCTCGTCGATGAAAAAGCTGGCGGTCGATCCGCTGCCGACACCAATCACGGCGTCCTCCACCACGTGCTTGATCGCCTCGCGGGCGACCGCCTGCTTGAGCTCGTCCTGGGTCATCGCCGCTTCGACGGTGGCAGGTCCGTGCACACGCCTTCATACAGTTCTGCTGCCATTCCAACCGATTCGCTCGTTGTCGGATGCGGATGGATGGTCTTGCCGATGTCGACCGCGTCAGCGCCCATCTCGATGGCAAGAGCGATCTCGCTGATGAGGTCGCCCGCTCCGGCGCCGACGATGCCCCCGCCAATCACGCGGTGCGTTTCCTCGGAAAAGATCAACTTGCTGAAACCCTCATCGCGGCCGTTGGCGATGGCGCGTCCCGAGGCTGCCCAGGGGAATTTGGCAACGCCGAATTTGACGCCCTGTTTCTTCGCTTCCTCCTCGGTCAACCCCGCCCAGGCTATCTCAGGATCCGTGTAAGCCACAGACGGTATGACGCGGGCGTCGAAGTGAGATTTCTGCCCCGCGGCGGCTTCCGCCGCGACGTGACCCTCGTGCACCGCCTTGTGGGCGAGCATCGGCTGACCGGCGATATCACCGATGGCAAAAATGTGCGGCACGTTCGTCCGCATTTGCGAATCGACCGGGACGAAGCCGCGGTCGTTGATCGCGACGCCCGCGGCTTCGGCTCCGATATTCCTGCCGTTGGGTGTTCGACCGACCGAAACCAGGATCATGTCGTAGATCTGCGGCTTGGCCGGGGCGTTCTCACCTTCGAAAGACACCTTCAGACCTTCCTTCAATGCTTCCACTTTCGCCGTCCTGGTCTTGAGCATCACGTTGTCGAAGCGGCGCGCGTTGAAGGTTTGCCAAATTTTGACGAGGTCTCGGTCCGCCCCCGCCATCAACGTATCGAGCATCTCGACCACATCGAGCCTCGCCCCCAGCGTCGAGTACACCGTGCCCATTTCCAGGCCGATGATGCCGCCGCCGATCACCAGCAGGCGTTTGGGTTTCGAGCGCAGCTCCAGTGCGCCGGTGGAATCGACAATGCGCGTATCTTCGGGAATGGAGGGAAGCTTTGCCGACTGCGAGCCGGCCGCGATGATGGCGTTCTTGAAAGCGACGATCTTGCGGCCTTCCTTGGTTTCCACCGCCATGTGGTTGGGGCCGACGAAGCTGCCGACGCCGGTGAGCACCGTCACCTTGCGCATTTTCGCCATGCCGGCAATGCCGCTGCTCAACTTGCCGACGACTTTGTCCTTGAAGTCGCGCAGCCTGTCCATGTCGATCGAGGGCTCGGCGAAAGTGACGCCGTGCGCCGCCATGGCGCGCGCCCCGTCCATGATGGCCGCGGTGTGCAGGAGCGACTTGGAAGGGATGCAGCCGACGTTGAGGCACACGCCGCCCAGCGCCGCGTAGCGCTCGATGAGCACCGTGGACAGGCCGAGGTCGGCGGCGCGGAAGGCGGCCGAATAACCGCCAGGGCCGGAACCCAGCACCAGCATGTCGCAAGTCGCGTCGGCCGTTCCATTGAACGCCGCTGTCGCAAGCACCGGCGCGGCGGGTTTCGTGGGGGCGGGTGCCGCAGCAACCTGAGCGGGAGCCGGTTTGGAAGGCGGGGCCGCGGCAGCGCCGGCGCTCTCGTCGAGCAGGAGAATCGGCGATCCCTGCGAGACCTTGTCACCGAGCTTGACTCGCAGCTCCTTCACGACTCCGGCGTTGGGCGACGGAATTTCTATCGTAGCCTTGTCGGACTCGAGCGTGATGAGCGAGGCCTCCTTTTCCACCCGATCGCCGGGCTTCACCAGCACTTCGATGATCTCGACATCCTTGAAATCACCGATGTCAGGCACCTTGACTTCGATCATCTGCGCCACGCCGGTCTCACAGAAGGGTGCGGCGGACGTCGGAGAGGACCAGGGCCAGATAGGTCGTGAAGCGCGCCCCGGCAGCGCCGTCGATGACGCGGTGGTCGTAGGCGAGCGACAGCGGCAGCATCAGCCGCGGAACGAACGCGCTGTCCTTGTACACCGGCCGCATCTGCGATCTCGCGACCCCGAGGATCGCGACTTCCGGGGCGTTGATGATCGGCGTGAACGCCGTTCCTCCAATGCCGCCGAGGCTGGAAATGCTGAAGGTGCCGCCGCGCATGCTGTCGGGCTTGAGCTTCTTCTCCCGGGCAAGCTTGGAGATTTCCGCCAGCTCGCGGGCAAGATCGAAGACACCCTTACGGTCCGCGTCGCGGATCACGGGCACCACCAGTCCATCCGGCGTGTCGACGGCGACGCCGATGTGGTAGTACTTCTTGACGATCAGGTTCTCGCCGGTCTTGTCGAGCGAAGCGTTGAAATCTGGAAACTGCCGCAGCGCGTTGACGGAAGCCTTGACAAGAAAAGCAAGCATGGTGAGCTTGAAACCCTCTTTTTCCGCCACCTGCGCGTTTTCCTTGCGGAAGGCCTCGAGCTCGGTGATATCGGCTTCGTCGTGCTGGGTAACGTGCGGAATAGAGACCCAGTTGCGGTGCAGAAAACCGCCCGAGAGTTTTCTGATGCGCGACAAGGGCTTCGTCTCGACCGGACCGAATTTCGCGAAATCCACTTGCGGCCACTCGGGCAGGTCGAAGCCGAAGCCGCCTCGCGCGACGGGTGCCGGTGCCGCTTGCGCGCCCTTTATCACGCCCTTGACGAAGGCTTGCACGTCTTCCTGCGTGACGCGGCCCTTCGGGCCGGAACCTTTTACTTTGGCGAGGTCGACGCCCAGCTCGCGCGCGAACTTGCGCACCGAAGGGCTCGCGTGCGGCGTGAAACCGGGAGCCGTCGCTGGCTCGTACGGGACCGGATCGGGCTTGCCGGCCAGCGGCACTACGGTCGCCGCAGCACGCGCCGGGGCAGGTGCGGGAGCAGCAACCGGCGCCGGAGCCGCGGCCGGTTTCGCCACCGGGACAGGTGTGCCCTCCGCCGCCTCGAGCATCAGGAGTAAGCTGCCGGTGGACACCTTGTCACCGACCTTGACGCGAAGTTCTTTCACCGTGCCTGCCGCGGGCGATGGAATCTCCATCGTCGCCTTGTCCGATTCGACGGTGATCAGCGACTGCTCCGGCTGGATAGCGTCCCCCGGCTTCACCAAAACCTCGATGACGTCGACGTTCTTGAAGTCGCCGATGTCAGGGACGAAGATCTCTTTGAGGGTTCCCATGCTTGTTTTCGTTTCGGACCGGGAGCCGGGCGCGCGCTCCGGCTGGCTCTGGAACGGTCAAACGGTCACCGGATCGGATTTTTCGGGATTGATGCCGTATTTTTTGATCGCATCGGCTACGACCTTGGGCTTCACTTCGCCGAGATCGGCGAGCGCCTTGAGCGCCGCGATCACAATGAAGTAGCGGTTCACTTCGAAGAAGTGGCGCAGCTTTGCACGCGAATCCGAGCGGCCGTAGCCGTCGGTCCCCAGCACGCGAAAGGCGCGGCCTTGAGGGATGAACGGCCGGATCTGGTCGGCGAACGTTTTCATGTAATCGGTCGCGGCAACCACCGGTCCGGCGTGCTTTTCCAGGCGCTCTGTCACGTACGGCGTGCGCGGCTTGCTTTCCGGATGCAACAGGTTCCGGCGTTCAACGGCGAGCCCTTCGCGGCGAAGCTCCGTGAAGCTGGTTGCGCTCCAGATATCGGCCGCGACGTTCCAGTCCGCTTCGAGCAGTTCACCCGCAGCGATGACTTCGCGCAGGATCGTGCCCGAACCCATGAGCTGCGCGCGGCTCTTGGATTTGGATTTTGACTCCCGCCACAAGTACATGCCCTTGAGAATTCCCTCCTCGGCGCCAGCCGGCATCGCCGGGTGCTCGTAGTTCTCGTTCATGACCGTGATGTAATAGAAAACATCGTCTTGGTTGGTCACCATGCGGCGCAGACCGTCGTGGATGATGACCGCGAGCTCGTAGCCGAACGTCGGGTCGTATGAGACGCAGTTCGGGATCGCCGAGGACAGCACATGGCTGTGGCCATCCTCGTGCTGCAGTCCTTCGCCGTTCAGCGTGGTGCGTCCGGCCGTGCCCCCGAGCAGGAAACCGCGCGCGCGCTGGTCGCCCGCTGCCCAGGCCAGATCGCCGATCCTTTGCATGCCGAACATCGAATAAAAAATGTAGAACGGTACCGTGACGACGTTGGTGGTGCTGTAGGAGGTCGCCGCTGCAATCCACGAAGAGAAGGCTCCCGCCTCGTTGATGCCTTCCTCGAGAACCTGCCCGCCCTTGTCCTCGCGGTAGTACATCACCTGGTCGCGGTCCACAGGCTCGTACTTCTGTCCTTCCGAAGAATAGATGCCGAGCTGCCGGAACATGCCTTCCATTCCGAAGGTGCGCGCCTCGTCCGGGACAATGGGTACGACGTGCTTGCCGATGTTCTTGTCGCGCACCAGCGCGGTGAGAATGCGCACGAACGCCATCGTGGTTGAAATCTCGCGTCCCTCGGAGCCTTTAAGCACCGCCTCGAACGTCGGGAGCGGCGGCACCGCCGGCACGTTTTCGGCCTTGCGGCGGCGCTGTGGCAAGTAACCGCCGAGCGCCTTTCTGCGCTCCTGCAGGTAAACCATCACTGGATCGTCGTCTTTGGGCTTATAGAACGGGAGCTCCTCGAGTTTGTCATCGGAAATCGGCACGTTGAAGCGATCGCGCATCTCGCGGATGGTTGCAAGGTCCACCTTCTTCAGTTGATGGGTGGGGTTTTTCGCCTGCCCCTGCTTGCCCAGGCCATAGCCCTTGATGGTCTTGGCGAGTATCACGGTGGGCTGGTCCTTGTGCTTCACCGCCGCCGCGTAAGCGGCGTAGATCTTGTGCGGGTCATGGCCGCCGCGGTTCAGGCGCCAGATGTCCTCGTCGGTCATGCGCGAGACCATCTCCAGGAGCTTCGGATCCTTGCCGAAAAAATGCTTGCGCACGAAGGCGCCGTCATTCGCTTTGTAGTTCTGGTACTCGCCGTCGACCGTCTCTTCCATCACGCGCAAGAGCCGTCCTTCCTTGTCGCGCGCAAACAGCGGATCCCAGTAAGAGCCCCAGATCAGCTTGATCACGTTCCATCCTGCGCCGCGGAAATCGGCCTCGAGCTCCTGGATGATCTTGCCGTTGCCGCGCACCGGCCCGTCGAGCCGCTGCAGATTGCAGTTGACGACGAAGATCAGGTTGTCGAGCTTTTCGCGCACTGCCAGACCGATCGCACCCAGCGATTCGGGCTCGTCCATCTCGCCGTCGCCGCAGAACACCCATACCTTGCGGTTCCCGGTGTCGGCGAGACCTCGTGCATGAAGATACTTCAGAAACCGTGCCATGTAGATGCCCTGGATCGGCCCCAGGCCCATCGAGACCGTCGGGAACTGCCAGAAATCGGGCATCAGCCATGGGTGCGGATAAGAAGATATTCCCCTGCCATCGACCTCGCGGCGGAAGTTAAGCAGTTGCTCTTCGTTGAATCGGCCTTCGAGAAAGGCGCGCGCATAGATGCCAGGCGAGGAATGGCCCTGGAAGTACACCAGGTCGCCGCCGTGTCCCTGGTCTGGCGCGTGCCAGAAATGGTTGAAGCCGATGCCGAATAGGGTCCCGACCGAAGCGAAACTCGCGATGTGTCCGCCGAGCTCGTCGTCGGACTTGTTCGCCTTCGCCACCATCACCATCGCGTTCCAGCGGCAAAAAGAACGGATGCGTTCCTCCAGCGCGTGATCCCCGGGCGAGCGTTCCTCCAGGTGCGGGGGAATAGTGTTCAGGTACGCCGTATTGAGCGAAAAAGGAATGTAGGCGCCTGAGCGGCGCGCCTTGTCGACCAGCTTCTCGAGCAGGTAGTGGGCGCGCTCCGGACCTTCGCGATCCAGCACCGCGTCCAGCGCGTCTAGCCATTCCTGCGTCTCCAGGCTGTCCGGATCGTTGGCGGCGGAGAACTCAGGCAGCGCGGACATGACGTTTCCCTCTAGGCGCGAAGGTGTGGGCGGGGGCGTGAGGCTTGCGGAGAATCGCTTGAAGCTTACCCTGCCGGCCTTACGGGATCAATTGCACCTTGTTCCATACTGCGAAAGAGCATTTCGCATTATACGAAAACGCGCCTCGCGCAATCAAAGAGATCAAAATTCAGCTTGGCTGAACCCAGGCCAGGAAACCGCGGATGCTAGAATGCGCGCCTTCCTGTCCGCCGCGCCGATTCTCTCTCCCGTGCAGACCCGCATCGTTGACGGCAACGCCATTGCGCGCGAGTTGCGCGTAGGGCTGATTCGACGTGTCACGGCCCTTGCCGCGACAGGTGTTCGCCCCGGTGTCGCGGTGGTGCAAGTCGGGAATGACCCGGCATCGCGAATCTATGTACGGAACAAGATCAAGGCATGCGGCGAAGCGGGGCTCTACTCGGATCACATCGAATTGCCGGCCGACGCGGATGAGTCGACGCTCCTCGGGCGCATCCGGGTTCTCAACGACGACCCCCGCATCCACGGCATCCTCGTGCAGCTTCCGTTGCCACCGGGATTTTCGGCGGCGCGGGTGCTCGAGGCCCTGTCCCCGGCGAAGGACATTGACGGCTTTCACCCGACCAACATGGGCCTGCTCGCGACCGGCAATCCACGCTTCGTGCCCTGCACGCCCCTCGGAGTCATGAAGATCCTCGAACACGAGGGAGTGGCTCTGCAGGGCCGGCATGCCGTCGTAGTCGGCCGCAGCAACATCGTCGGCAAACCGATGGCCTTGCTGCTCTTGCAAAAGAGCGCCACGGTCACCATCTGCAACTCCAGAACCCCCGATCTTGGCGCGATGACCAGGCAGGCGGACATCCTCGTGGTGGCCGCGGGAAAACCCAAGCTCGTTACGGCGGGTATGGTGAAGCCCGGCGCCGTCGTCATCGACGTGGGCATCAACCGGCTCGCTGAGGGCAAACTCACCGGCGACGTGGATTTCCAGAGCGTACTTGGAACCGCTTCGTGCATCACGCCAGTGCCGGGCGGAGTCGGACCCATGACGATCGCAATGTTGCTCGAGAACACGGTAATGTCCGCCGAGCGCGCCTCGGCCCTCCACAGGGGCGCCTGATGCGGGGGAGCAAGGTTTCCGCGATCCCAACCCGAGAACTTAGGCGTTGAACCCCAAAATGACTGTCAATCCGCTGCTCGATTTTTCCGGTTTGCCGCGCTACACCTCGGTCCGGCCTGAGCACGTCGGGCCCGCAATCGACCAGCTGCTCGCGGAGAACCACGCCCTGATCGCCCGGCTCACGGCGAAGGGCACAGCTGCGTCCTGGAACGAGTTCGCGGACCCGCTGGAAAACGCCAATGAGCGGCTATGGCGCGCTTGGGGTGTGGTCGCCCACCTGCACGCAATCGACGACAACCCCGCGATCCGCGATGCCTACAATGCCAACCTGCCCAAAGTCACGCATTTCAGGACCGAGCTCGCACAGAACCTCCAGCTGTACGAAAAATTCAAGCTTTTGCGCGCGTCGAGTGATTTCGACCGCTTGTCTCGTGCCCAGCGCAAGATCGTCGAGAACGACTTGCGCGACTATCGTCTCGGAGGAGCCGAGCTGGCGCCTGCGGACAAGCAACGCTTTGCCGAAATCCAGGAGGAACTTGCGGCGCTCGAGGCCAAATTTTCCGAGAATCTGCTCGACGCGACCAATGCGTTTTCGTTGCTGATCACCGACCGCGGGGAGCTGCTCGGCGTGCCGGAGGACGTTCTGGAGGCTGCCAGAGAAGCCGCGCGCAAGGACGGACAAGAAGGCTGGAAATTCACGCTGCAGGCACCGTCATACGGGCCGGTGATGCAATACGCGCAGAATCGCAGGCTGCGGGAAAGATTCTATAGAGCTCACGTCACGCGGGCGAGCGAATTCGGAAAGCCGGAATTCGACAACACGTCGATCATCGTCCGCGAGCTTCGCCTGCGAAAAGAAAAGGCGCGACTGCTTGGTTTCAAGAGCTTCGCTGAATTTTCGCTTGTCCCGAAGATGGCCGAATCACCCGAGGCCGCGCTCGCCTTCCTCAACGATCTTGCCGGGAGAGCGCTGCCTTACGCACGCAGGGACTATGCCGAACTGGAGGACTTCGCACGCGCGGAGCTCGAAATCAAGGAGCTCCAGGCTTGGGATATCGCGTTCGCGTCGGAAAAATTGCGCGAGAAACGCTACGCGTTTTCCGATCAGGAAGTGAAGCAGTATTTCCCGGAACCGAAGGTCCTCGAAGGCATGTTCCGGCTGGTGGAGGCCCTCTATGGTATTCGAGTTCTCCCGGATGCGGCCGAAAACTGGCATCCACAGGTGCGGTTTTTCCGGATTAACGACGCGGACGGTGCCCTGATCGGCCAGTTTTATCTGGATCTGTATTCCCGGGAAACCAAGCGCGGCGGCGCGTGGATGGATGAGGCGATCACGCGGCAGCGGATCTCCGGAAACCTCCGGATCCCAGTCGCCCATCTCATTTGCAATTTTCCCGCACCGGTCGGGAACAAACCCACGCTACTCACGCACGACGAAGTGATGACCCTGTTTCACGAATTCGGTCACTGTTTGCATCATCTGCTCTCGCGAGTCGACGATCTGGGCGTCTCCGGAATACGCGGTGTCGAATGGGACGCGGTCGAGCTGCCTTCCCAGTTCATGGAGAACTTCTGCTGGGAGCGGGATGTGCTCGCAAGCATGACGGGTCACGTCGAGAGCGGAGAAGTCTTGCCGCGCACCTTGTTCGAAAAGATGTTGGCTGCCAAGAACTTTCAAAGCGGCATGGATGCCGTGCGCCAGATCGAGTTCGCCTTGGTCGATATGAAACTGCATCATGACTACGACCCGGCGGGAGCAGTGACGCCGCTGGAACTGCTCGATGAAATCAGGGCGAAAGTCGCTGTGATCATGCCACCGGAGTACAACCGTTTCCTCAACAACTTCTCTCACGTCTTCTCGGGGTCCTACGCCGCCGGCTACTACAGCTACAAGTGGGCCGAGGTGCTCTCCGCCGACGTCTACAGCCTGTTCGAACAGAACGGCGTGCTCGACTCCGGCACCGGTGCGCGATTCCGCGACGAGATTCTCGCAGTCGGCGGCAGCCGCCCGGCGCTCGAATCGTTCAAGGCGTTTCGCGGGCGCGAGCCGAGTATCGACGCACTGTTGCGTCACAATGGTATGATCGCGCCCTGAGGAGCATTACCGCATGCGCATACTGTTCGTCGCGGCAGCGATCCTCTCGACTGTCTGCGCCGGCGCCTTTGGGCAGGCCTATCGCTGGGTCGATCAGGACGGTAGGATCCACTACACGCAAACGCCTCCGCCACCCGATGCGAAAGGAGTGCAAAGAAAGAGCTTCCAGCACGGGCCCATGGGGACCGTCGACCTGCCTTACGCCACGCAAGTGGCGGCGAAGAACTTTCCTGTAACTCTCTATACCCTTCCGGACTGCGGACCCTTCTGCGACCAGGCGCGCGCGTTGCTCGTCAAGCGCGCGGTCCCTTTCAGGGAAGTCAGCGTCGTCACCCAAAAGGATCTCGATGAGGTGAAGAGGCTGTCCGGCAAAGGCGATCTGCCGTTGCTGCTCGTCGGCACCCTGGTGCAAACCGGATTTCAGGAAAGCCTCTTCAACGGCCTGCTCGATTCAGCCGGCTATCCGTCTTCTGTGCCACCCGCGCGGATCGAAACGCTGCGGAAGATGGATCCGGCAGCGTCGGCACCGGCTACGGCCCAAGGGCAGTCACCGGAGGGTGCGGGCGCCGGTACGGAGCCGGCGGCCAGTGCCGGTGCCAGATAGAAGGGGCGTCGCCTTTCCGAGCAGCGCGCCAATGAAGTTTGCGTCATGGAACGTCAATTCGCTCAAAGTGCGCCTGCCTCATCTGCTCGAGTGGCTGGCGCGACAGGCCCCGCAAGTCGTCTGTCTGCAGGAGACCAAGCTCGAGGACGCCAAGTTCCCGGTGGGGGAAATCGAGGCGGCGGGGTACCACTGCGTCTGGTCCGGGCAAAAGACCTATAACGGCATCGCGATCCTGTCTCGTCCACCCCTTGCGGACGTCGCCGCAGGAATGCCTGCATTTGCCGACGAGCAAAAGCGCGTCATCGCCGCAACCGTTGGGCAGGGCGCCGATGCAATCCGCGTCGTGTGTGCCTATGTTCCAAACGGGCAGGCAGTCGATTCGGGGAAATATCAGTACAAGCTCAATTGGCTAGCGGCTTTCCGACTCTGGCTCGAGGAAGAGCAAAAAAAGAATCCCCGGCTCGCGGTGCTCGGCGACTACAACATCGCGCCCGCTGATGAGGATGTCCATGATCCGAAGGCCTGGGAAGGCCAGATTCTATGCAGCCCCAAGGAGCGGGAGGCCTTCCGGAACCTTCTTGCCCTGGGACTGAAGGACAGCTTCAGGATGTTTGCTCAGCCGGCCAAATCCTTCACCTGGTGGGACTACCGCATGAACGGGTTCAAGCGCAATCTCGGGCTGCGCATCGATCACATCCTGCTCAGCTCCGAGCTCGCTTCGCGGTGCCGCACGTGCTCAATCGATCTCGAACCACGACGGCTGCAACGCCCATCTGACCACGCGCCGGTGATGGCCGAGCTCGAGCTTTAGTGGCTATAATCGAAGCGGCTGCGGATGGAAAATAAAAGCCTGACGCTGGGAGCAATTGCCGCATCCGATTAGGAGGATGGAATCATGGCTTTCAAAAAGTTGCCGCGCCAAATCGCCGGGCTTGTGCTGGCTGTTTTCTTCGCGGCTGACGCGCTCGCTCAGGCCGGCTACCCGGCGAAGCCGGTGAAAATAATCGTGCCTTACTCTGCCGGCGGACCGGCGGACATCTACGCGCGCTTTATCGGCGATCGTCTGCAAAAGGCTCTCGGAGAACCTTTTGTAATCGAGAACCGGCCGGGCGCCGGCGCGATCATCGGCACCGACGTGGTGGCGAAATCCGCCCCCGACGGATACACGCTGCTCATGATGTCGAACACGCACACGGTAAACGAATCACTGTTCACGAAGAAGCCCTACAGCCTGATGCGGGACCTCGCGCCGATCTCGCCGATCAACTATTCAGACCTGCTTCTCGTGGTTCATCCTTCGGTGCCGGCGAACAACCTGAAGGAGCTGATCGCGCTTGGCAAATCGAAGCCCGGCGTTCTCAATTACGCTTCCTCCGGACCGGGCACGCCCTATCACATGGCCGGAGAGCTGTTCAAGGCGATGGCCGGAATCGACGTCGTACACGTGCCGCACAAGGGAAGCGCTGAAGCACGCACCAGCGTCCTCGCAGGCGACGTGCAGATGATGTTCGACGCAATTACCACGATGGCGCCGCTCGCGCAGGCAGGCAAGGTTCGCGCCATCGCCTCCTCCGGAAAGACGCGTTCCCCAATCACGCCGGGGGTGCCGACCCTGGACGAAGCCGGCCTGCCCGGTTACGACGCAGTGATCTGGCTGGGCATAATGGCCCCGACAACGACCCCGAAACCGATCGTCGATATGCTGAATTCCGAGATTCAGAGAATCTCCAGCTTGCCAGACGTGAAGGAAGCCTGGGCCAAGCAGGGCGCAGTTCCGATGCGTATGGCACCCGCAGAATTCGGAAAATTCATGGAGCAAGATATCCAGAAATGGGCGAAGGTCGTGAAATTCTCGGGGGCGAAGGTCGATTAGGTAGGTGCGCGAGGGTATATACATTTTGCCGAGGACATAGAATCCCGTGGCCGAGCGCTTCCGGCTCACCGTCAACGGTGCCGAATCCGAGCTCGAAGCGGGTTCGGACACGCCGCTTCTCTACGCCCTGCGCAACGACCTTGGGCTCAAAGGCACGCGTTTCGGCTGCGGCAACGCCCAATGTGGCGCCTGCTTCGTGTTGATCGATGGCCATCCGGCGCCCGCATGCGACACGCCGCTGTGGTCTGTGGTCGGTAAGAGTATTACCACCGTCGAAGGTCTAGGCACGGGCGGCCGGTTACATCCCCTTCAGAACTCTTTTCTCGCCGAGCAGGCAGCCCAATGCGGCTATTGCACCAGCGGCATCCTGATCAGTGCCGCGGCGCTCTTGGCGAAAAATTCCAGGCCGAGCGAAAGCGAAGTGCGCGCAGCGCTCGACCGCAACCTGTGCCGTTGCGGTTCGCACAACCGCATGGTGCGCGCGGTGTTGCGCGCGGCGTCGGAAATCGCGCCATGAACGTGGCCGAAAGTCGGCTCAAGCGCCCGGGAAGTCTCGAGAAGAACCCGAGACTGTCGCAGTGGGTGCGTGTGCACCGCGACGGGACGGTTTCCATTTGCAGCGGAAAGGTCGAGATAGGCCAAGGCATTCTGACGGCCCTTGCGCAGATTGCGGCCGAAGAGCTCGGAGTCGCGCCGGGACGCATTCGCATGGTTGCCGCCGATACGTCGGTGAGTCCCGATGAGGGCGTCACTTCGGGCAGTCTCTCGATCCAGGATTCCGGTGCCGCGCTGCGTCGTGCCTGCGCGCACGCCCGCGCATTGCTCGTAGAGCGTGCCGCGTCGCGTCTCGGTGTATCGCCCGGCGATTTGCG
>DATHJM010000394.1:0-3333 GCA_035489775.1 Burkholderiales bacterium | reverse complement strand
CAGGCGCGTATGCTCGCGCGACTCGCCGGCGAGCTTGAGGCTGAAGGCCATGTTGTCGTACACCGTCATGTGAGGGTAGAGCGCGTAGTTCTGGAACACCATGGCGATGTCCCGCTCCTTCGGAGCGACGCCGTTGACGACGCGGTCCCCGATCGCGATCCGCCCGCCGGAAATCTCCTCCAGCCCCGCGATCATCCGCAAGAGCGTCGACTTGCCGCAACCCGAGGGGCCGACCAGCACGCAGAACTCGCCGTCCTCGACCCCGACGTCCACGCCGTGCACGACCTCGGTCGAGCCGAAGCTCTTGCGCACGCCGGAGAGGGTCACCGATGCCATGCGGGTGCTCGATTTGCCGGGGCGTCGCGTCTTGGGAGGATTTCGGGAGGGCGAGGGCAGGTTAAGCCGTGACTACTGTGGCGGTCAAGCGGATTCACGGGAAAAGCGCCCCGGAGCGATCGACGCAGCTTAAGCTGTATGATGTTCGACAAGAAAAGCGCCTTGCAAGGACAGCGCAGGCGCCCCACGCCGAGAAAGCCGCGAACACAGCGATGACCCCCGAATTCCGTTCCCGCCCCGAAGCGCCCGCGACCTCTGCAGGTGCGGCGTGAAAGAGCGCTTTTCGATCGATCGCGCGAGCTTTCCCGGCCCCGTCGTGGTCACGGGGGCGGGCGGCTGCATCGGCAGCTGGGTGCTGGCGCTGCTCGCGCGCGCGGGTGTGCCCGCCTTGGCGCTCGACCTGTCGGAAGACAAGCGGCGGCCGCACCTGCTCATGTCCGAGGATGATCTGAAGAAGGTGCAGTGGCGCACCGGCGATATTTCCGAGAGCGCGGCCGTCGCGCGGATTCTCGAAGCGGCACGGCCGTGCGCGATCATTCACCTCGCCGCGCTGCAGGTGCCCTTCTGCAAGGCCGACCCGATTGCGGGAGCAAAGGTAAACGTCGTCGGCACCGTGAATATTTTCGAGGCGGCGCGCCGGCTGGAGATCAAGCGGCTCGCCTATGCGAGCTCGATCGCGGCCTACGGCGCGATGGACGAGGGCCACGGCGCAATGCACACGCTCTACGGCGCGTACAAATACTGCGACGAGCAGATCGCAAAGGTGTATTCGCAGGACTGGAACGTCGCGAGCGTCGGCATCAGGCCGGGAGTCGTCTACGGCGTGGGCCGCGACCAGGGCCTCACTTCGAAGACGACTTTCGCGATTCTCGCCGCCGCCGCCGGCAAGCCCTACGAGGTGCCGTTTTCCGGAGGCGTATCGTGGCTGCACGCGGGCGAGGTCGCGAGCGCGTTCATTCACGCCGTCTCGCGCGAGCGCAAGGGCGCCCCGGTCTTCGACATGAACGGCGTCTACGCGCCGGTCGAGGAGGGGCTGCGCATCCTCAGGCAGATTGCGCCTTCGGCGGCGATCACCTCTTCGGGGCAGCCTCTCGCGTTTCCCATGCACCTGCCCGACGAGCCGCTTCGCGCCCAGCTGGGAGATTACGGAAACATGCCGCTCGCCGACGGCATCCGCGAGACCTACGAGGCATTCCGATCGCTCATCCGGCGCGGGCTGTTGAGCATGCCCGAGCCGGCGTAATAGCATACGATCACGAACTTCCGTCGAAAAAGGAGAAACCTCATGCGCCTGACCGCAGTCATTGCAAGCCTTGCCGCCGTTTCGGCGGCCGCAGTTCACGCCAGGGAGTTCCGCTCGGCCGACGTGCATCCGATGGACTACCCCACGGTGCAGGCGGTCGGCTATATGAGCTCGCTCATCTCCGATCGCACCGGGGGCCGGCACAGCGTCAAGGTCTACGGCAACAGCGCCCTGGGCAGCGAAAAGGACACGATCGAGCAGGTGCGCATCGGAGCCCTGGACATGATCCGCATCAACGTCGCGCCGATGAACAACGTCGTGCCCGAGACCATGGTGCCCACGATGCCGTTCGTCTTCCGCTCGACCGAGCACATGCGCAAAGTCCTCGACGGTCCGATCGGCGACGAGATTCTCAAGGCCTGCGAGAAGCAGGGCCTGGTCGGCCTCGCCTTTTACGACAGCGGCTCGCGCTCCTTCTACACGGTGAAAAAGCCGATCAGGCGCCTCGCCGACATGAAAGGCATGAAGATCCGCGTGCAGCAGTCCGATCTGTGGGTGGCGATGATGCAGGCCCTGGGCGCGAACCCCACGCCCATGCCTTACGGCGAGGTCTACACGGCGCTCAAGACCGGGCTCGTGGACGGCGCGGAGAACAACTGGCCCTCGTACGAATCCTCGCGCCACTTCGAGGTGGCGAAGTTCTACGCGGTCACCGAGCACTCGCTCGCGCCGGAAATCCTGCTCTTCTCGAAGAGGGTCTGGGACACGATTCCGGCGGACGACCAGTTCATCATCCGCCAGGCGGCCAGGCAGTCGGTGCCTTACATGCGCAAGCTGTGGGACGATCGCGAGGAGAAATCGCGCAAGATCGTCGAGGGCGGCGGCTCCCAGATCGTCATTGTGGAGAAGAGACCCTTTCAGGACGCGATGAAGCCCGTATACGACAAGTTCATCACCGATCCCGCCCTGAAGGACATGATCCGGCGCATCCAGGCAGCAAATTGACCGCAGCGAAGCTGCGGTCATCCTGGGTCGCTTCGCGGCGAAGGTTCTGCTTGCGGCGATAAACGCAGATTCTTCGCTTCGCCGAGAATGACATCCGCCTGATGCTCGCCCGCTTCACCGCGCCACTCGCCCGCGTGTGCATGTATTTCGCGGTGGCAGGGCTCGCCGGCATCGTCGTGGTGGTGGCGGCGCAGGTCTTCGGCCGCTACGTGATGAACGACACGCCGGTGTGGGCCGAGAGCACGGCGCTGGTGCTCGTCCTCTACGTCACGCTGCTCGGCGCGGCGGTCGGCGTGCGCGACGCCGGCCACATCGGCATGGAGTCGCTGCTCGTTCTCGTTCCCGAGCGCATCCGCAACCGCATGGAACTGGTGATCCATGCGCTGGTCGCTGCCTTCGGCGCGATCATGGCCTGGAACGGAGCGATCCTCGCGGCGTCGGTCGCGCCCTACAAGATTCCGACGCTCGGCATCTCGGAAGCCTTCAACCAGGCGCCGCTGGTGATCTCGGGCGCGCTGATCGCCCTGTTCTCCATCGAGCACATCATCGCGCTCCTGCGCGGCGAGGAAGTGGTGCCCGCATGGCACTGACCATCCTGTGCATCACATTCGTCGCTTTCCTCCTGCTCGGCGTCCCGGTCGCTTTTGCGATCGGGCTCTCGGCGGTGTGCACCATCCTCTGGGAAGGGCTGCCCCTCGCGGTGGTGTTCCAGCGCATGACCTCGGGAATGAACATCTTCTCCTTTCTCG
>DATHJM010000393.1:0-4003 GCA_035489775.1 Burkholderiales bacterium | reverse complement strand
CCCCTCCTCTACGAGGAAGGGACCGACTAAGCCTGCCCGGGCGGCGGAGCGACCTTGAGAACTTCCTCGAGCGTAGTCAATCCCATCGCCACTTTCATCGCGCCGCTGATGCGCAGAGGCTTCATGCCCTGCTTGTAGGCCTGGTCCCTGATCTTTGCGACGTCCGCCTCGGCGTTGACCAGCCGCTTCACTTCCGGGGAAAGCAGCAGGATCTCGTACAGGCCGATGCGGCCCGTGTAGCCGGTGTTGCGGCATTCGAGGCAACCCACCGGCCGGTAGATGTGCGCCGGGCGCTTCGCCTTCCAGGGCGCGACGAACTCCTCCCAGCTCAAGTCGCCCTCGCGCACGGCTTCGTAGGCGATTTTTTCCTTGCAGTGCTTGCACAGCGTGCGCACCAGGCGCTGCGCCATGACACCGAGTATGGTCGAGTTGAGCAGGTAGGCCGGCACTCCGAGCTCGAGCAGGCGCGTGATCGCGGCCGCGGAGTCGTTGGTGTGCAGCGTGGAGAGAACGAGGTGTCCGGTGAGCGCGGCCTGCACCGCCATCTCCGCGGTCTGGATGTCGCGTATCTCACCCACCATGATGATGTCGGGATCCTGGCGCATAAGCGCGCGCACGCCCTCGGCGAAGCCGAGCTCGATCGACTGCTGCACCTGCATCTGGTTGAACGCGGGCTCGATCATCTCGATCGGGTCCTCGATGGTGCAAACGTTCACCTCGGGCGTGGCGAGCGTCTTCAAGGTCGAATAGAGCGTGGTGGTCTTGCCCGAGCCGGTCGGACCGGTCACCAGGATGATGCCGTTCGGCTGGGCGGTCATCTGCTTCCAGCGGGTCTTGTCGTCCTCGGAGAACCCGAGCTCCGAGAAGTCCTTGACGATGACCTCCGGATCGAAAACCCGCATCACGAGCTTCTCCCCGAACGCGGTCGGCAGCGTCGAGAGGCGCAGCTCCACGTCCTGGCCGTCGGCGGTGCGCGTCTTGATGCGGCCGTCCTGAGGGCGGCGCTTTTCCACCACGTCCATGCGCCCGAGGATCTTGATGCGCGAGGTCATCGCCGCCATCACCGCCATGGGGATCTGGTACACCGGGTGCAGCACGCCGTCGATGCGGAAACGCACTTCCCCCGCGTCGCGTCGCGGCTCCATGTGGATGTCGCTCGCGCGCTGGTCGAACGCGTACTGCCACAGCCAGTCCACCACGTGGACGATGTGCTGGTCGTTCGCATCGAGCTGCTGGTTGGTCTTGCCGATCTCGACCAGCTGCTCGAAATTGCCGATGCCGCTGCGCTGGTCGCCGCCCTTCCTGGTCGCGCCCTTCACCGATTTCGCCAGGTTGTAGAACTCGACCTGATAGCGGCTGATGTCCAGGGGATTTGCGATGACGCGGCGGATCTCCAGCCGCAGCATCTGCTTCAACTCCTTTTCCCAGTCCTTGAGGTAGGGCTCGCAGGTCGCGATCACGGTCTCGCGCGTGTTCACTTCGACCGGGAGGATCTTGAAGCGCGCCGCGTAGTGGCTGGACATCACTTCGGTGACCGCGGCGAAATTGATCTTGAGCGGATCGACGTGGAAATATTCCATCCCCGTCTGGCCGGCGAGCCACTCGGTGAGCCACTCGAGGCTCAGGATTTTCTGTGGCGGCTTGATGGAACGCCATTTCTGGTCGGCGACCACGACCAGCGGATGGTGATCTCCCCGGTGCAGCCGGCGGTCGGCGACGAGCTTGTCCGCCTCGAGCTTGGACACGAGACCTTCGGCGACGAGGGCCTGGAGCACCTCGGAGAGGGTGAGGCGGTGTTCCTGTACCGCTTCTGCGGCAGCCTGCATGGCCGGGAATATAGCCAGCCGCCGTGGAACGGGCAAGCATTTTGACTTTGCCGCCCAACTGCGCGATGCTAGCCGCTCCAAAAACTGCTCGAAACTGCGGAGACCGAAATGACCATCAAAGTCGGCGACACTCTTCCCGACGGCAAGCTGTCCGAATCCACCGAATACGATCCGGCCGCCGGCTGCCCGATCAACCCCCACGACATCAGCGTCGCGGAAGCGGCCAAGGGCAAGAAGATCGTCATCTTCGCCGTGCCCGGCGCGTATACGCCGACCTGCTCGGCGAAGCACGTCCCGAGCTACGTGAAGAACTACGACAAGCTCAAGGCCAAGAAGGTGGACGAGATCTGGTGCGTGGCGACCAACGACGCCTTCGTGATGGCCGCCTGGGGACGCGACCAGAAAGCGGACGGCAAGGTCCGCATGCTCGGCGACGGCAGCGGCGAATGGACCAGGAAGCTCGGCCTGCCGCTCGATCTCATCGCGCGCAACATGGGCATGCGCTCGCAGCGCTACTCGATGCTGGTCGAGAACGGCGTGGTGAAGAAGCTCAACATCGAAGCGCCCGGCAAGTACGAAGTGAGCGGCGCCGAGGTGATGCTGACGCAGATCTAGAACGGCCGCGGCGGGCGCACGCCCGCCGCGGATTTCGAAACCGGCCCGGCCTCGACGCGCCGGTGTCGCCGCGCAGCGACGAATCCTTGAAGAAACACTCTTTTTCCGGTGCGCCGGACTCCCGGCGCTTGCCGCGCATCGACTAACCCCAATGCAAACAACACCCTGAAGAAGATACGCCCTGGGCGTGCTACCGCCTAGACAATGAACTAAGTCTGTGATTCGGACTCCTACGTGGGCTACCGCACAGAGCCACGTCAACAGGGACTCGGTAGCGAGCCCCCGCGCCCCAGTGTGATTGCACCCAAGAGTGTGAATACGGGCAACGGATCCGTGAAGGATCGACGGCAATCACAGCGAGCTTCCAATGACAGTTCATGCGGGTCTTGTTTCCCGGGCGTTTCAGGCGATCGCGCTCGCGCTGCTCCTCGTTGCAGGAGCCGGTGCGAACGCAATCGCCGCCCGGCCAGCGGACGCCTGACTCAATCTCGATGCGCTCGATCTCAACGTGTACGGGTTCGCGTACCACCCCGATCGCGAGACCATTCACCGCAAGCACCTCGACAACGAATTCAATCCCGGGCTCGCTCTTCACTACAGGTTGGTCGATGACCCGCAAGGCATCACCTTCGTCGAGGCCGGCGCGTACGAGGATTCGGGACGGCACTGGGCGAAGTTCGCAGCGGTGGGCTACCAGTTCAAATTCGGCGAGCGCTGGAAGATCGGCGGCGCGCTCGCCACCGTCAACAGCCCGACCTACAACCGCGGCATAACCTTTATCGGCATGATCCCGCTGATTACGTATGATCTCGGCCGCGTCAAACTGAACGCGGTGTACTTTCCGAGGTTCGGGCATTACAACGAGGTCGATGCGTTCGGCTTCTACATCGGAATTCCGTTGGGGAAGGCGGGGCGGTAATCAGGTCAGTTGGAAACAGTAACGGGAACGTAGTTGAAACCGCCGATCACGATGCCGGAGTCGGGGGCCGCATTGGGGATGTCCAGGGCGATCGCGATGCCGACAATGACGAGACGGCTTCCAGCCGGGATGCTGTTGGGACCGATGGTGAACGATGTCGTGCTCGCAGGCAGCACCTGAATGGCATTTCCGGGAGGCCAGACCAGCGGACCGCCGGGATCGGCCGAATCCAGAACCCCGAGGACATGCGACGCGCTCGCCGTCGGCGCCCCACCCGACCACGTCACGACATTCGCGGCTGCTGCTGACCATGCGGCTCCCGACGCGGGCGCGGATATGACGGGATAGGAAGTGAACTGAGTGGTGGACCGGGGGTAGGCAGCGCCTCCGACGTTTACGCTCAGGGCAACGCCGTCCCCGGGGGCGATGGCTATGTTTCCTTCATAGTCCTGATGCGTGGCACTGTAAGCAAGAGCCACCCCGTTGATGGATACCGAAGCATTGGGGACAGGGGCGCCGCCGGATTTGTCCAGGACCTGGACGGAGGCGGCCGTATTGAAACCGGAGGGTACGAACCCGGGCGGAACGGCTCCCGTGGGAAAACTGACCAGCGAGGCAAAAATGTAAGGTGCAGCAGGAGGGG
>DATHJM010000392.1:0-11186 GCA_035489775.1 Burkholderiales bacterium | reverse complement strand
ATCTGGCGGAAGTGCTGCAGCGTGATCCCCGCTGCCGCGCTGAGGGTGCTCATGCGGCCGGCGCTCAGTATCCGCGCCCGGGCGGCCTGTGGATCGCGCAGCTTGACGATCAGCTGGTCGGTGAAGTCATAACGCGGGCTCGACGGCGCCTGGGTCGCATCGCGCGGGCCGAGCGCCTGGGTCGGGTGCAGCGGCACCAGCGCAAGGCTTATCACCCCCGCGGCGATCAGCAATTTTCCCGTCTTGAGCCATATTTTTTTCACTGCGTTGCCCCCTTCATGTGCCGCATCAGCCGGTCGGGCTGCACGTATTCTATATCCTGTCTTTTCCGGAGCCGCCCGATGATCCGGTCGAACTCCGCGCCGTCAACTTTTTTTTCCAGGCGCAGCACGTGCGCCCCGCCGGACATCGGGCGAACATGGACCAGCGCGGCGCCGGCGTCGCGGCTGATCTCCTCCAGAAAATTCGGCTGCGACGGATCGAGGCGAGGATCGCGAAACTTGATGATGATTTGCGCTGCCCCATGCAAGGCCACGGGTGACTTTGGCGCGGCTGCATCAGCTTCGCCCTGGGCGCGCTGGGCGCATGCGGGTAAGACAGCCATTGCACCGGTCAGAAGAATCAACAGGGATATCGGAATACCGGGAAGGGCGTGCATTTTCATTTTTCTAAATCGGCACCGTCCACGCAAAAGGCCGCGAAGGCCCCGGCCCCGAGATTCCCATCAGCTGCAGCAGCGGCTCCAGATCCTTGCGCTCGGCCGGGGCCTCCGCGACGCCGCGAAACTGCACGACTCGCGGCTGCGCCGCGCGCCACTCGCCCTCGCCAGAGAGGCGCAGGTCCCCGCGCAGGGTCGCGAGTTTCACCGCAGCACGCTCGCCGCTCCCAGTGATCTGCAGCCGGTAGTCGCCGAGGCGCTGCGTCTGCATCGCACCCGCTTCCAGCCATTCGACGGTCACCGCGCCGACGACGCGGGCTTCGCCGATTTCGACCGAATCGGAGAGAACGCGCAAGCGCCCGTCGGGCTTCGCAAAGGCGACCGCGGGCACCGCGGGTTCGAGCAGCGCCGCCGGCGCGCTGGCCTCGACGTTCTGCAAACGCACGCTCCCCGAGCCCAGGCTCACGTTCGCGCGCAGCCGGGTTTCGGGGGCGATGCCCGACAGCGCGACGCTCAGCCGTCCCGTCAACAAGGAGAGCGGATTGCAGCGCCACTCGATGTCGGCGATGCCGCGAAGACCCGCGCCCGAGCGCAGCGCGAGCAGGCCGCGGCCTTTCCAGACGGTGCCCGAGGGTTCGCCGAGCGCGAGCGCTCCGCGGCTCGAGCGCTCGAGCGCGAAACCGAGCCAGGCCGCGGGCAGGTTCGCCAGGAGAAAAACCAGGTACGCGCCGATTCCCAGAATCGCCAGCCGGACATCGCCGCGACGAAAAAAACCGGTCACGCGCCCTGCGCCCGCAACAACAGCTTCGCGTTCACGGTGCCCGGATTCGCGTGCCTTTCGATCGTCGCGCTTTCAGCGCGCAGGCCGGACTGCTGCAGCTCGATCAGCAGCGCCAGCAGGGCCACGAACGGGGCGTCCTCGATCTGCACGCGCACCGCGCCCGCGCCCTCGGCATCGGCTTTCTTCAGCTGCTCGCGCAATCCGCTGCGCTCGGCGGCCTGTCCGACCGCGGCGGCGGGACTCGCGGGCGGCGCGGCGCGCGGCGTGGCGCGCACGCTCGCCACCAGGGCGGCCTGCTCCTGCACCCGCGCGAGCTGCGCCTGGACCAGGACGAGGCGCTCGCGCGCCCTGGCGAGACCGCTTTCTACCGGGCTCCATACGAGCAGGTAGAAAAGCGCCGCGCCCAGGATTGCGGCGAGCACCGACGCCACCCGGCGCTCGCGCGCGCCGAGCGCGTTCCAGCGGGCGCGAGCGGGCTCGGTCCAGGCGAAATTCATGATTTGCCCTGCCCGCGGGGCGCGGAGCCCGAGCGCACGCGCAGCCGCGCTTCGCCGCCCGAGCGCTGGACTTCGACTTCGAGCGATCGCGCGCGCAGCGCGTTCGCGAGGGACTCGGCGTCGGCCTCCGAGGCGGCGAGCCGGATGATCAGCGAGCGCTCGGCGTATTCGATGGCCTGCACGCGAACGCGCGATTCGCGCTCGATCACGGGCGCGGCGCGCGACAGCAGAAAAAGCATGTCCCCGGGCGCGGGGGCGCCGCTGCGCCCGCCAAGGTCCTCCAGGCCGCGCCGCATCTGCTCGGCGGGGTCGAGGATGGCGCGGGTTTCCGGGAAACTCTTCACCAGCAGCGTGCGCATTTCCTCCTCGGCCGCGCGCGCCGAGCGCGACAATCGCGCCCACTCGATCGCGTCGAAGGCGAGCGTGGCGATGAGCCACGCCGCGAGCAGCGCCGCCGCCGGAACATAAGCGCGCCGCAGCGCGGCCATCCGCCCGCGCGGCGCGTAGTGATGCTGCAGGAGGTCGAGGGGATCGGCCGGAACGGACGCCTCCCCGGGCTGCATCGCCTCCACCGGCAGCCCGAGGGCCTCGCGCCACGCCGCGGAATCCAGCTCGGCGGGCGCGTCGACGAGCAGGATGCGCTCGGGCGCGCTCGATTCGCTCCGCGCTTCGGCGAGCGCCGCGTGCAGCCAGGTCGGCGGCCGCATCTCGGCCGGACCGCCCAGCCCCGCGCGCGCGCCGCTGCGCAGCACGATCTCCCCGTCGATGAAGGCGAGCGTCCAGGCGCGATTGACGAGCGGCACGGACAGGGTCACCGGCGCGAGATGCGTCGGCGCCAGCCCGGCGGCCGAGAGCGCCGCGAGCCAGCCGTCCATGCGCTCGCGCCGCGTCACCGCCACCGCGAGCGTGCCGTCCGCCTCGCGCGCGAAAGCGAAATGCAGCTGTTCCGGAGGCTCGATCAGCTGCTCCTCGAGCGCGAAGGGCAGCGCCTGGACGATTTTCGCGACCGAGCGCGTCGGCAGGCGCGCGCGCAGAAGCAGCGTCTCGGCGGCCGGAGTCCAGACGATGATCGCCTCGGCCGGAGCGAGTCCCTCGAGCCCGCGCTGGGAACCTTGCCCGACGACCGCGCCCGCAGCGACGCGGCGCCAGCGCAGCTCCGAGTCTTCGGCCGGCCAGTTCCGCGGCAGCCACAACTCGAGGCGGTCGCCGCCCTTGCGCCGCCACGCGGCGGCGAGGTCGAGCCAGGCATCCTTACTGAGATTTGTCAGGCTCATCCGATCCGCTCGAGAGTTCTCCGATCAAGGGTTGCGGCCTGTGCCAGATCCAGGTCGTGACCCTGGCTGCCGCATCGCGTTTGAGAAGCGCTTCGCTGTGGCGCTCGTGGCGCCCGATCGAAGTGTCGATCGTAACCAGAAAATAGTCGGTTTTCACGTTCATCGCCCCTGCCAGCCCGGGCGGGGCGGGGGGCAGCTGCGACTTGAAATCATCGACCTTGTTGTACGGCTTGCCGAGCCGGTTTTCGGCGATGCGCTGCGCGGTCGGCAAATCCAGGCCCTGCACCAGCGCCGCGAGCACCACCGGCGAAGCGGTGTTGAGGTTGATTTCGGAAACCGCCCCGGGCGGAAGAACGGTCACGTACGGCAACAGCGCCGCAACGGTCTTGGCGTCGAAGCCGCGGACGAGGCGCAGTTCATCGACGCTCGCCATGGGCCGGTTGGCGGCGCGATACGGCGGATCGAGGTTGAGGTAGTAGACGTCCTCCGCGCCCCCGGGAAGCGCGTTGCTGTCCGTGTCGATCCAGTCGACCAGAGAATCGGCGAGCGAGGGATCGAGCCGCAGCGATTCGAGCAGGCGCTTCAGGATCTGAAGGTTGGCCTGGCTCACCGGGTCCGTGCTGCTCCCGGCGACGTTGACGACGCTGTTGAGGTTGAAGCGCGACTGGGCGTCTTCGATCGATACCTTGATGGTTCCGCCTTCGACGGGCAGGATCGGCAGTCCTATCGCCCAGGGCTCGCCGAGGTGGTCGATCGAGTTCTGCGCAGCGTCTTCGAGCAGCGCGAGGCTCGCCCAGTGCAGCGCGCCGCGGCGCAGCCAGTCGGTGGCGTCGCGGTCGGCGACGTTCTCCATCTGGCGGAACCAGATCTGGTGCGCAAAGGCGATCTGAACGGCGATCGCCGCCGCGATCGCGACGATCATCACCGCGGTCACCAGGGCGATTCCACGCTGCGCGCGGGCGAGGGGCATCAGCGGTTCACCAGAAACAGGCGCTTGAAGCGGCCCACGCCCTTCACGGCGAGCGTGACTTCCATCGCCCGCGGCGGAACGTCGGCGCTGGTCGCCGCCACGGGCCAGGTGTCCACCGCGTCCCCGGTGTCGCCGAAAAAGCGCAGCTCGAAGGCTTCCACGTCGCCGAGCAGCGGCGCTTCGAGCGGCACGCTCACCGGAGCGCGATCGAGCACCGGCCAGGTGAGCCGCACGAGCCGGCCTTCCTTGAGGCGATAGGCGACGCGCCGCAGGTCCGACCGCGGCCCGCCGCCGTAATTGAGCTCGCCGCCGCGCGTCAGCTCCAGGCTCGGCTCGGCGAGAGCGCGCGAGTCGAACGCCCGCCCCACGAACGCCGGAAGGGGAACTCCGCCCGAGTCGGCGCCGCGCACTCCGCGCGCGCGCGCGTGGGCAACGTCGTCGGAGATGCGCAGGAAGACCTGCGACAGCTCCTGCCAGACCCGCTGCTCCTCGGTGAGCCGCCCGCGGTTGTCGAGCAGGCGGCCGAGGCCCGCATACGCAAGGACGGCGAAAATCCCGAAGATCACGAGCGCCACCAAGAGCTCGATCAGCGTGAAGCCGGACAGGCGCCGCGGGTTCACCGGGACGGCTCCGTCGTCTGCGGTCCGGGCTGAATTCCCGCCTGCGCTCCCGGCTGCGCTCCCGGCGGCAGACCCGCCTGAGGTGCGGTCTGCTCGATGAATCCGGTCATCTTCGCGAGCGTCGAGTCGGTTCCCTTCAGCGTCACGCTCACCTCGACGCGGCGCATGCGGGCGGCGGGCGTCACGCCCGTCTCCTGGCGCCAGCGGAACGCGCGCCCGCCCATGTCGGCGTCGCCCTCCTTCACGTCGAGATCCGGCCACTGCCTGCTCAACTCGAGCTCGGTCAGCCTGTCTTCGGCCACCCAGCGCGCGAGCGTGCGATCGCGCAGCGCCGCGGTGGTGTCGATCGCCGCGCCCAGGCTGCGCGCGGTCGCGGTCAGCGCGATCGCGAGCACGGCGAGCGCCACCAGGATTTCCACCAGGGTGAAGCCTCCGGCGCGCCGGCTGCGATTCACGAGGCGGCCTGCGCGCGTATGGTCCCGTCGGGCGCGCCGACGACGCTCCAGCGCGCGCCGCCGTTCCTGAGAACGATGCGAAACGCCGGCAGCTCTCCGCTCGGCAGGAACACCACCCCGTCCTGCGCGGCATCCCCCGCGCCCTCGACCTTGAACGCCTCGATCACCACCCCTGGCGCAAGGCGCTGGGGGCGCAACAGCTCGTCGGCGCTCGCGGCCTTGAGGCGGCCGTTGCGCTCCAGGCGCAGGAAGCGGTAGGACTCGCGCCCGGCGCCGAAGGCGAACACCCGTCCCTGCAGGATCGCCTCCTCGCGCGCCGCCCGCAGAAGCAGCGCGAGGTGCTCGCTCTCTTCGCGCACCACGTCGCCGGGTCCGCGCATCAGCTGCGCGCCGGCGAGACCGACCATCACGACGATGATCGCCACCACCACCAGCAGCTCGATCAGCGTGAATCCGCGGGCTCGCCCCGGCGCGGCGCGCATGCGCATCACTCCCACGACCCGATATCGGCGTCGAGCCCTTCGCCGCCGGGCTTGCGGTCTTTGCCGAGCGAGAACACATCGACCTCGCCGCGAATTCCGGGATTGAGATACTGGTAGTCGGTGCCCCAGGGATCCACGGGCAGCTTGTCCAGGTAGCCTCCGGCTTTCCAGTTGCGCGGAATGTCGCCGCGATCGGGTTTTTTCACCAGCGCCGCGAGTCCCTGGTCGGTGCCCGGATACGCGCCGTTGTCCAGGCGGTAGAGCTTCAAGGCTCCCACGATCGCGCCGATGTCGGCGCGCGCCGCCGTCACCCGCGCCTGGTCGGGGCGGTCCATCACGCGCGGAACGATCAGCGCCGCGAGAATGCCGAGAATGGTGATGACGACCAGGATCTCGATCAGGGTGAAGCCGCGGGCGCGGCGCAAGCTTGCGCAAGAGTCCGTCATGGGCATTTCCTAGCGTACCAGCTGGTTCATTTCGAATATAGGCAAGAGTATCGCGACCACCACGAACAGGACTATCCCCCCCATGGCGAGGATCAGGATCGGCTCGAGCAGCGCAGTCAGCCCGCGGGTCCAGTTCTCGAGCTCCCGCGCCTGCGCTTCGGCGGCGCGCGCGAGCATCGTGTCCAGGCGCCCGGTCGCTTCGCCGCTCGCGATCAGGTGGATGACGAGCGGCGGAAAGAGTTTCGCCGCGCCGAGCGCCGGCGCGAGCGACTCGCCCTCGCGCACCCGCCGCACCGCCTCTTCCACCGCGGCGCGCATCGGCAGGTTGGTGACGACGGCGGCGGCGGATTGCAGCGAGGTGAGCAGCGGCACGCCGCTCGCCGTCAGCAGGCCCAGCGTGTCGGCGAAGCGCGCGGCATTGACCCCGCGGATGAGCCGCCCCGCGAGCGGCAGCCGCAGCAGAGCGCCGTGCCAGCGGCGGCGCCGCGCCTCGTCGCGCAGCAGCAACCTTCCCGCGACGAAGGCGATGACGAGCCCGGCGAGCCAGAATGCGCCGCTCGCGCGCACGAAATCGCTCATCGCAATGAGGATGCGAGTCACCAGGGGCAGGGTCTGGCCGAGATTGGTGAACACGCGCGTCACCTGCGGCACGACGTAGACGAGCAGCAGCCCGACCACGGCGAACGCCACCACCGTCACGATCGCCGGATAGATGAAAGCGAGCATCACCTTGTCGCGCAGGTTTTCGCGGTTCTCGGTGTAGTCGGCGAGGCGCTCGAGCACGTCGCCCAGGCGCCCCGACTGCTCGCCCGCCTCGATCAGGGCGCGGTAGATCGGGGGAAAGGAGCCGGGAAACGCGGCCAGGCCGTGCGACAGCGACTGGCCCTCGAGCACGCGCGCGCGCACCGCCGCGAAAAGCGTGCGCGCTCCGGCGGATTCCGTCTGCTCGATAAGCACGTTGAGGCATTCTTCGATCGTGAGCCCTGCGCGGGCGAGCGTGGCGAACTGGCGCGTGACCAGCGCCAGTCCCGAGCGCGACAGCCCGGGACGCGAGAACAGCGTGCGCCGCCCGGGTTGCGCCGCGGCCGAGCGTATTCCCTCGACTGCGAGCGGCGCGAGCCCGCGTTCGCGCAAGAGCGATCTCGCGTGGCGCTCGGTGTCCGCCTCGATCACTCCGCGCGTCTCGCGCCCGCTCGCCTCCAGCGCGCTGTACTCGAAGCCCGACATACGCTGTGCGGATTCCGCCCGCGCTTATCCGCGACTCATTCGCGGCTCATTCACGAGATACGCGCAGCACTTCCTCGAGGCTGGTCTCGCCGGCGCGCACCCAGCGCAGCCCGTCGTCGCGCAGGCCTTTCATGCCGCCGCGGCGCGAGTGCTCGCGCAGGTCGGCCTCGGAGGCGCGATCGTGGATCAGGCGCCGGGACTCGTCGTCGACGAGGAGCAGCTCGAAAATTCCGGTGCGGCCCTGATAACCCGTCATCGCGCAGGCTTCGCAGCCGCTCGCGGTGAACAAGGCGGTGCCCGCCCCGCCCCCGTTCCCGTTCCCGTTCTCGAGCAGCTGCCGCTCGGCGCGATCGGGCTCGTGCGAGCGCCGGCAAACCGGGCACAGCTTGCGCACCAGCCGCTCGGCGAGCACGCCGAGCAGGCTCGATGCGACCAGGAACGGCTCGATTCCCATGTCGACCAGGCGCACCACCGCGCCCGCCGCGTCGTTGGTGTGCAGGGTCGCGAGCACGAGGTGGCCGGTCAAGCTCGCCTGCACCGCGATCTGCGCGGTCTCCAGGTCGCGGATCTCGCCGATCATGACCACGTCCGGATCCTGCCGCAGGATTGCGCGCAGCGCCCGCGCGAAGGTCAGCTCGATGCGCGGATTCACCTGCGTCTGGCCGACGCCGTCGAGGTCGTATTCGATCGGGTCCTCGACCGTGACGATGTTGGTGCGCTTGGAGTCGAGCTGCGCGAGCGCGGCGTAGAGCGTGGTCGTCTTTCCGGAGCCGGTCGGGCCGGTGACGAGGATGATGCCGTGCGGCTGTTTCAGGAGCCCGCGCAGCTTCTCGAGCATCGTGTCCGCCATGCCGAGGCCGGTGAGGTCGAGCCTCCCGGCCTGCTTGTCGAGCAGCCGCAGCACCACGCGCTCGCCGTGAGCCGTCGGCAGGATGGAAACGCGCACATCGACCGAGCGCCCGGCCAGGCGCAGCGCGATGCGCCCGTCCTGCGGCTGGCGCTTCTCGGCGATGTCCAGCCGCGCCATGATCTTGATTCGCGACACGATCACGCCGTGCACCACCTGCGGCGGCTCGATCACGTCGCGCAGCATCCCGTCCCTGCGGAAGCGCACCACCGAGCGCCCCTCGAAGGCCTCGATGTGGATATCGGAGGCGCCCTCGCGCACCGCCTGCGAGAACAGCGCGTTGATCAGCCGCACGATAGGCGCGTCGTCCTCGCTCTCCAGGAGGTCGGCGACCTTGGGAAGGCTCTCCGCGAGCGCCACGAGATCCGGATTCGCGTCCATATCGTCCACGATGTCGGCGGCGTGCGAGGTGCGGCGCTCGTAGGCGCGCGCGAGCGCGGCCTCGAAGGCCTCGCCCTCCAGCTCTCTCACCTCGAGCAGCCCGCCGAGCGCCCGCTGCACCTCGGCGAGGACCCCGGCGCGCACCCCGGGGCGGACCCAGAGCTCGAAGCCGTGATCGAGCTGCCGGGCGCTGATCACGCCGTGCCGCTTGGCGAAGCCGTAGGGCAGCCGTTCGACGGCCTGCGCGTCGGGCGTGAGGGCGTCCGAGGACATGTCCATGCGCTTTCAGGGCCTCGCAGGCGCCGGGCTTGCTTCCGCGTCGGCCGGTTTCGCGGGCGCCGCCGGAGAATCCTGCACGGGCTCGCGTGCCGGCGGCTCACGGGGCGGAACCGGCTCAAGGCGGTCGAAGAGCGCATCACGTTCCTCGCCTTCGCCGCGCGTGAAGGCGCGCAGATAATCGTAGCGGTCGGTGGTGACGCGGTAGCTGTCTTCGGCCGTGCGGACGATCACCGGGCGAAGGAAGATCATCAAATTGGTGCGCGAGCGGACTTCCTGCCGGTAGCGGAACAGCGCGCCGAGGAAGGGAATACTGCCGAGGATCGGAATCGCCTCCTGCGTCTGCTTGACCGTGTTGTCGATCAGCCCGCCGAGCACGATGGTATTGCCATCGTCCACCACCACCTTGGTCTCGAGCGAGCGCTTGTTGGTGACGAGGTCGCTCGCGCCCGAGCGCGAGGTGGGATCGACGCTGGAGACTTCCTGGAAGATCTCGAGGCGGATGGCTCCGCCTTCGGAGATCTGCGGCTTGATGCGCAGGGTGAGACCCACGTCCTTGCGCTCGATCGTCTGAAACGGATTCACCGCCGCCACTCCCCCGGTGGCGGCAGTCGTCGCCGACGCGAAACTGCCGGTGACGAACGGCACGTTCTGTCCGACCACGATCTTCGCCTGGAAGTTGTCCAGAGTGAGCAGGGTCGGCGTGGATAGAATATTGTTCTGGCTGTTCGCCTGGAGCGCGCGAGCGAGCGCGCCCAGGCCCCTGACCGTGCTGCCGTCGGGCAGCGTGATGGTGGGGCCGAGCATCGCGACCGTCAGCCCTGCCGGCCCCCCCGCAGCCGCCACGGCCGCCGGAGCAGCCGCCAACCCGGCGATGCTCGGATTGGCCGAGGGGAAATTCGCCGCGGCGCCGACCGCACCCGAGCGGACTCCCCTGGCCGCCGCCCACTGGAAACCGAGCTCGTTGGTGGCATCGGCGGTCATTTCCACGATGAGCGCCTCGACATAGACCTGCGCGCGCCGCACGTCGAGCTGCTCGATCACCAGGCGCATGTTGTTGTACACCGTGTCCGAGGCGTTGATGATGATCGAGTTGGTCGCCTCGTCCGCTTGGATGAGCGACGGCGTCGCCCCGCCCGGACGCCCGCCGGCTGCGGAAGGAGCCGACTGCGCCGGCGCTCCGGCCGCTGCGCCCGCGAGCATGCCGCGCAGCACCTCGACGAGTTTCGTCGCCTCGGCGTGCTTCAGGTAGATGACGCGGGTGCTGCCGATCGCGCGCGCCGGCACATCCAGTTTCTCGATGAGCGAGCGCAACAGCGCGATGCGCCCCGGATTGTCCGAGCGCAGCAGGATGCTGTTGGTGCGCGTATCCGGCACCACCGAGAAGCGGTCGCCGCCGGTCGCGATCTGCGTGGGCGGCACGCCGGGCACGGCCCCGGGCGCGGCGACTCCCGTCCCCGACAGGCGCACCACCAGCTCGGCGAGGTCGATGGCGGAGGCGTGCTGAACCTGTATCACCGTGACGTCCGTGCTCGCCGGCTGGTCGATCCTCTCGATGATGCGCAGCAGCCGCCGCACGTTGTCCGCATAGTCGGTGATGATGAGCGCGTTGGCCGGATCGTATACAGAGAGCTGGCTGGTCGGCGACATCAGCGGGCGCAGCACGTTCTGCAGCTGCGCCACCGCGACGTGCTGCCCGATCGCGACATGCGTGACGACCTGCTCGCCGCCGCGCGGCGGCCCGTCCTGCTCGTTCACCGGCGCCGCAGCCTTGGCCTCGGCGACCGGAATGATGCGCACCGCGTCGCCGGGACCTTCGACCGCGGTGAATCCCTGGGCCTTCAGCGCGGACAGAAACACCTGGTACCCGGCCGCGACCGTCATGGGCCGCGCCGAGACGATGGTGACCTGTCCCCTGACGCGCGGGTCGATCAGCATGTTGCGCCCCGTCATCTGCGACATCGCCTTGACCACGGCCTGCAGGTCCGCGCCCTGGAAATTGAGCACCACCTCGCCGGCTCGCGGGGTGACGGCGATCGGTGCCGCGCGCTGAGCGGGCGCCGGGGGCACCGGCACCGCGGCCGGCGACTCGACGGGCGGCGGAGCGCCCGGGGATTCGGTCGTCTGCGCTGAAACGGCATGCGCGGCGGCCGCGAGTGCGCCGGCGAGGATTCGAATGGCGATTGCAGTGGTTTTTGTCATGAGTGTCGGG
>DATHJM010000391.1:0-7863 GCA_035489775.1 Burkholderiales bacterium | reverse complement strand
CAAGGAGCTCGAGAACTACACGGCCTGGGCCAGGCTGGTGAAACTCGGGGAGGGGAACGATTACTACCGTATGATCGGAACGGGCGAATACATTCTCTACGCCGCGGGCGACGTCGCCAACTTCGCCAAGGACTATCCGGTGCCGCCGGCGGGCGTGATGGAGAAGAATCTCTCCGCCGTGGTGAAGTTCATCGTCGAGCAGGGCTGGCCGTTCCGCCAGCACACCAGCTTCGACGCTACGGCGAGCCGCGTGCTCGACGTCCTCGAGCAGGTGAACCGCGAAATGCCGCTGAAGAACTTGCGCTGGGGGCTGGACCACTGCGAGGGGCTGCACGCGAAGACGCTCGAGCGCATCGCGGCACTGGGCGGCTCGATCGACATCCAGAACCGCATGTCGCTCGACGGAGAAGCGTTCCTGAAGAAATACGGGGCTCAGGCCGCCGCCGACGCGCCGCCCGTCGCGCGCATCCGCGAGATGGGAATTCCCCTGGCCTGCGGCACCGACGGCAACCGGGCGACCAGCTACAACCCCTGGATCGGGCTGCACTGGCTGGTCACCGGCAAGACGCTCGGCGGCGCGAAGCTGCAGGGGGACCGGAACCTTCTCGACCGTGCCGAGGCGCTGCGGCTGTATACGGCGGGCGGCGCGTGGATCTCGGGTGAGGAGGGCAAGAAAGGCACGCTGGAGGCGGGGAGGTTCGCCGACCTCGCGATCCTTTCCGCCGACTACTTCAAGGTCCCGGAGGACCGGATCAGGGACATCGAGTCGCTCCTGACCATGGTCGGCGGGAAAGTCGTGTACGGAGCGGGCCCCTATTCGCGCCTTTCGCCGCCGCTGCCGCCGGTCTCGCAGGACTGGCTGCCGGTGCGGGAATACGGCGAATACTACAAGCGCGGGCTCGCGGACGCGCAGAACCTGGCGCGGGCGTTCTCGCGGCCGCAGCTGATCGCGGACGGAGGCTGGGGAGAGGTTTGCGGTTGCGGGGCGTTTTGAGCGCGGCCTGCCGTCCCGCTCAATCGACCTTCACTCCCGCGTCGCGCACGGCTTTCGCGTATCTCGACGATTCGAACTGCAGAAAGGCGCCGAACTCCTCCGGCGTGCCGGGCTGGGGAGACATTCCATTGCTCCTGAATTTGTCCTGCGTATCCGGATTGCGCAGGGCCTGCACCAGCTCGGCATTGAGGCGCGCGATCGCGGAGGGCGGAGTCGCGCCCGGAACGACCATGCCGCTCCAGTTGGTCGCTTCGAGCTCCGGATATCCCAGCTCGCGCATCGTCGGCACTTCGGGCAGCACTTCCGCGCGCGCGGGCGAGGTCACCACGATGGCGCGCAGTTTCCCGCTTTTCACGGAGGGCGCGACTTCGGTTGCGTTGCCGTAGATCATCGGTATGTGGCCTCCGGTGACTGCGAGCAGCGCCGGGGCCCCGCCCTGGAACGGCGCGTGCACGATATCGATTTTCGTGGCGAGCCTCAGCATTTCGCCCATGACGTGATGGGTGGTGCCGGTGCCGGGGGTTCCATAGGAAATCTGCCCGGGAACCGCGCGCGCCAGCGCAATCAGTTCCTCCAGCGTATTTGCCTTCAAAGAAGGATGGACCGCGATCGCCATGGGTACCGACATCGTCTGGCCCACGGCGTTGAAATCCTTCATGGGGTCGAACGACATTCCGCGCCGCAGCGCCGGGTTGATCACGAAGCTCGGAAACACCACCAGCAGCGTATGCCCGTCGGCGGGAGACCGCGCCACGAGCTCCGTCCCGATGATCGTGCTGCCGCCCGGGCGATTCTCCACGACCATCGTCTGACCCAGGCCTTTCGCCATGTGCACCGCGAGGACGCGGCTGGTGATGTCGGCGGTGCCGCCCGGCGGAAACGGCACGACGATGCGCAAGGGTCTGGACGGGAACGGTTGCGCCTGCGCTGCGCCGATAAGCTCCGCTGCCGCGATCGAGACCGCGATCAAGATACGTGCCTTCATTGCTCTAACGCCTGGGTTCAGGGTCGTTCTTTTGCGTGCCATCGATCAAGTCGTATGTAATCTCAGAGCGAAAGCCTATCGGCCAATAGATGAGTGCGAGTGGCGGCCAAAATATCGATACGGGCCGAAACGTGGAGCGAAGCTTGCCTTCCTTAATCGTCGATCCATTCTTCTCGAGGCGGTAGCGTATTCCGCCGGCCGCTGTCCAGAAGAACGGCTGCATAGTGACTGTGCCGTTCGGGCTGACCACAGCCGGCCGCTCGTGAACGTAGAGGGCCGTGTTGTCTGGAACCCGGAATTGGCCGGTAGTCGAACAGCCCATTACCAATGTGACGCCGAAAGCAGCGAGAAGCAGCGCGACGATCTTCATGTATTCCTCCGTTGTTGGAGAGAGTCCAAAGCGAACCGTGCCTGTATTGGCGCTAACATCCGTCTCCCACGTTTCAATCCAGCTTCGCCCCGCTCTCCTTGACGAGCTTCGCGCACTTGGCGAGGTCGGCGAGCATGAATTGACGAAATTCCTCGGGCGAGCTTCCGACGGGTTCCGAGCCGTCCGCCACGATGCGCTCGCGCACGTCGGGCCGATTGAGGACCCTGATGAGTTCGTCGTGAAGCCTGGTGACGATGGGCGCGGGCAGGCCCGCGGGGCCGATCACGCCATACCAGCCCACGAACTCGAATCCGGGCAGCTCTTCCGCCACCGCAGGCATGTCAGGCAGGGCGGCGAGGCGCTTGGGCGCCGTGACCGCGAGCCCGCGCAGCTTGCCCGCGCGCACCTGGACTTGCGCCGGCTGGATGCCCGAGAAATTGAAGTGGTATTGCCCGGCGACCAAATCCATCAGGGCCGGCCCTGCGCCCTTGTACGGGATGTGCTCGGCCTTCACTCCCGTCATCACCTTGTAGAGCTCGCCCGCGAGGTGGCCGCCCGTGCCGATGCCGGCCGAGCCGAAGTTGAGCGCCCCTTTGTAGTTCTTCGTCCAGTCGATGAACTCCCTGAGGTTAGTCACCGGCGTCGCCGGGTTCACCACCAGCATCAGCCCTGCGCTGGTGAGCTGAGTGATCGGCGTGAAGCTGTTTACAGCGTGATATGGGAGCTTCGGGTTCAGGGCCGCGTTCACCGTGTGCTGGTGATAGGCGAGGAAGATCGTGTAGCCGTCGGGCGGCGCGTTCGCGGTCAGCTCCCCCGCGATCACGCCCGACGCGCTCGCGCGGTTGTCCACCACCACGGGCTGCTTGAGCGCCTCGGTGAGATGCACGGCGAAGATGCGCGCGAGAATATCGGACGTGCCGCCCTGCGCCGCCGCCGTGATCAGGCGGATCGGCCGGGTGGGGTAGTCCTGCTGCGCCGGGGCTGGAACTGCGAAGGCGAGGCCCAGCGGGAGGAGGAGGGCGCTGAAGACGCGTGGCAACGGGCTGGATTTCATGGTCAAAGAAACTTCCATTTCACGAAGACGGCGACTGCGGCCGGCAGCAGGAATATCAACAGGAAGATCGGCAGCTCCTCCATGAAGGAGTAGCCCGCCTGCGACACGCCGATCCACAGGTTCGCTGCGGCCGCCACGAACCAGAGGGCGACGAACGCCGCAGTGGCGGTGGTCATGGATGAAGTGCTTGAGCCCGCGAGAAGCTTCGTAATTCCAAGGCAGACCGCCCAGAGTACGAAGCCCCCGAGGATGATGATCCCGGTGCGCATTGCTCCCTCCCCCGATTATTCGTGGTAAACCAAATGTGTTCCTCCTGGGCGCATCCCTATTCCAGCTTGAGGTTGGTGCGTTTCACGAGGTTCCTCCACTTCTCGATGTCGGCATGGAAGAATTTCTTGAAGTTCGCCTGGTTGTCCTCGAACAGCGCGGCTCCCGCCCCGGCGAGCTTCTCGCGCGTCTCGGGCTGCGCGAGCACGGCCTGCACGTCTCGCGCGATGCGCGCCGCGAGCTCGGGCGAGATCGACGCCGGCGCGAAGAAGCCGTTCCACAGGGTCGCCTCGTAGTCCGGCAATCCCTGCTCGGCGATGGTGGGAATGTCCGGGGCGGCCGCGTAGCGCTGCCTGCTCGTCACTCCCAGCGCGCGCGTGCGGCCGGCCCTGGAGAGCGGCAGCCCCACCGGCATGCCCGCAAAGTAATACGCGATGCGGCCCCCCATCACGTCGGTCGAGGCGGGCGCCCCGCCCTTGTAGGGCACGTGGATCGCCTGGATTCCGGCCATCATGTTGAAGAGCTCGCCGCACAGGTGATCGGAGTTGCCGATCCCGGAGGAAGCGAAAGCGAGCTTGCCGGGATCCTTCTTCGCCATCGCGATCAGCTCTTTCACGTTTTTCGCGGGAAATTCCGGAGCGACGATCAGGATGTGCGGCGTCGCCGCCACCGGCGCGAGCGGCACCAGGTCCGTTTCCGCCTTGAACGGCAGGTTCGGCAGCGCGGCGGCGCTGATCGCCAGGCCGTTCTGCGCGAGCAGCAGCGTGTAGCCGTCGCCGGGCGCGTTGGCGACCGCCTCCGCGGCGAGATTCCCCGCCGCGCCGCCGCGGTTCTCCACGATGACCGTCTGCTTCCAGTAGGCGCCGAGGCGGTCCGCCATCACGCGTCCGACGATGTCGGTGGAGCTTCCCGCAGCGTAGCCGATCATGAAGCGCACCGGCTTGGCCGGGTATTGCTGCGCGTGGGCTGCGAAAGCGGCGAAGAAGCAAAGAGCGAACACCAAGCGCGACAGTTTCATGGCAAACCTCCGTCCATGTCATCCCCGCGGAAGCGGGGATCCAGCGACTTTCACCAAACGGCTCTGGATTCCCGCTTGCGCGGGAATGACGGTGTTAGTTATCGATGCGCGAACATTCTTTTTCCCGGAACCGGCATCTCGGCGGTGAGGATCTCGCCGTTCAGCGAGTCGGTGATGTGGAGCGTGCTGCGCCTGGCGCCGCCGTAGGCGATGTTGGTCATGAGGCGATGCTGCTTGCCCGCGTCGACGAGGTGGGTCGGCAGGCAGTTCGAGTCGAAGCGCCAGATCCCCACTCCGAGGTGGCACACCACGAGGCCGTCCTCCGCGTCGGTCTCGATCCCGTCGGGGCCGGCATGGCCGCCAGAGAGCTGGATCGCGACGCCGGTCTTGGAGAGCGTGCCTCCGGCCATGAGCGGCAGCCGCCAGACCTGCTGCGAGCGCGTGATCGCGACATACACGTGCGTGTTGGTCGTATTGAGCGTGATGCCGTTGGGGGAGGGCGCGTTGTCCACCAGGCGCTGCAGCTCGCCGTTCACGCGCAGGCGGAACACGCTACCGCTCGGATCGGCGATGCCGGTCTGTCCCTGGTCGGTGAAATACAGGTCGCCGTTGTCGGCGAAGTGCAGGTCGTTCAGGCCCTTGAAGCCCTCGCTGAATGCGGTGGCGAGGTAAGTCTCGATCTTCCCGGACTTCGGGTCGAGCAGCATCAGGCCTCGCTTGTAATCGGCGATGAAGATCCAGCCGCCCTTGTGGATCTTCAGGCCGTTCGGCCAGCCGTCGTACTGAACGACCAGCTCCCATTCCCCTTTCGGATCGATGCGGAAAATGCGGCCGAAGGGAATGTCCACGCACCACAGGTTACCCTCGCGGTCGAACGAGGGGCCTTCGAGGAAGCTGTCCACCTGCGCCGCTCCGCGGTTGGGGTCGGACCAGGCGGTGCGGCGCTTCTTGCGGAATTTCGCGGGCAACGAGGTAAAAGGCCGCGCCTGGATGCGTTTGATTTTCTGGAAAGGGTTGTGCACGGAAATCTCCAGCGCGGTGGCGAAGCATAACCCAACGCGCGAGGATCCGGCGATGTTGCGAAGCGTGTGCGGCGCGACGCTGCGCGCCCGGACGTCAGGGGAGTTCGGGGACCTGCGACGGCGTTTCGCCCGACCTGAGCCAGTCGATCGCGGCGGTTTCGTCCATGAACGTCCGGAGATTGACTCCGCGCATCAGCGCCAGCGTGGCGATGTACTGGTGGGCGAGCCGCAGCTCCAGGGAATCTCCCATGAGCGCGATCTTGTGCGCGGACCTGTACGCGATTTCCAGGTAGCGGGAGAACCCATAGCGTTCGACCGTGAAGATCGGCTTGGAGTTGCGCACGTAGATCAGGATATTTCCGCGCTGGTGCTTGAGGCCTTCGGCCAGCAGGGCGTCCAGGAATTTCCGCGTCTCTTCGACCGTTTTCCGGCCGAACAACTCGGCGCGTATGTAGCCCGGCTCGACGCTTATCCGATACCACATCGCGCCATGGTTCACCGCGGCCTGCGCCTCCTCGTCCTCGGGCGACCTCGGCTCTTCCTCTCCCCGCGCTGCATTTTCCAAGTTCATGGCAGCGTAGGATAATAGTCGCAATTCTGAAAACAATAACGTCGCTGGATCGCGATCGTTCTGTCGTGATAACTCTACGAGACGCGCAACCCGACCAGGCGCTCGAGCGTCTCGGCATCGTGCGGAAGCTCGCGCGACCTGGCGCGATGCACGATGGCGCCGCGCTCGATCACCAAAGTGTCGTCTGTAAGCGACAGCGCGATCCCGGTGTGCTGCTCGACCAGGATCGTGGCGGTTCCCTGCTCGGTCATCATGCGCCGGATCGTCCCGGCCAGTTCCTCGACGATGATGGGCGCGAGGCCTTCGAGCGGCTCGTCCAGCATCAGCAGCGCCGGGTTGGTCATGAGCGCGCGCGCGATCGCGAGCATCTGCTGCTCGCCTCCGGAAAGCTGGTTGCCCATGTTGGCGCGGCGCTCGGCGAGGCGCGGAAACAGGTCGTATACAGCCTTCAGATCCCAGCGGCCGCGACGCGAGGCGACGGTCAGGTTCTCCTCGACCGTCAGCGACGGAAAAATTTCGCGCTCCTGCGAAACCCAGCCGAGCCCCAGCCGCGCGCGCTCGTGCGGCGGCGCGGAGGATATGTCCGCTCCGCGCCACAGGATCGCGCCGCGCATGAGGCGCGTATAGCCCATGATGGTGAGGAGCAGCGTGGTCTTGCCGACTCCGTTGCGGCCGAGCACGGCGAGGCTCCCGCGCTCGGGGATCTCGAGCGACACCTCGTCGAGCACCACGGCCTCGCCATAGCCGGCGCGCACGCCCTCGAGCCTGAGCAGAGGCTCACCCATAGGCCGCCTTGCCGAGGTACACGGCCCGCACCTCGGGATTGCGGGCGATCTCCGCGGGAGTTCCCTCGACGAGGATCCTGCCGCCGACCATGACGATGATGCGGCTCGCGAAGCGGAACACGACGTTCATGTCGTGCTCGATGAAAAGCACCGTGAGCTCGGAGGCGAGGCCGGAGATCGCCCCGAAGAGATCAGCGCTCTCGTCCTTCGGAACGCCCGCCGCCGGCTCGTCGAGCAGCAGCACTTTCGGGCGCGTTGCGAGCGCGAGCGCGATCTCGAGCAGGCGCTGCCGGCCGTAGGCGAGCTCGCGCGTCGGCCGGTAGGCGTCTTTCGCGATCCCGAGCGAGGAAAGAATTCCGTGGGCTTCGCCGGCCGCGTCCCGATACGCCGGCAGGCTCCTCCACCAGGTGCCCGCGTGGCCCTCGCGCTCGAGCACGGCGAGCGTCACCGACTCGAGCGCGCTGAGATCGGGGAACAGCGTATTGATCTGGAAAGTGCGCGCAAGGCCGCGCTTCACGCGGAATTCGGGCGCGAGCGACGTGATCTCGTCATCGCCGAGGAAAATGCTTCCGGCGTCCGGCCGCAGCATCCCCGTCATGAGGTTGATGAGCGTGGTCTTGCCCGCGCCGTTCGGTCCGATCAGCGCGTAGCGCACGCCCCGCGGCAGCGCGAGCGAGATGTCCTGCGCGACGACCAGCGATCCGAAGCGCTTGGCGAGCCCGCGGGTGGAAAGGACGGCGGTCACGGCGATCTGCTCCGCCAGCGCGCGGTGATTTTCGCCAGCCCCCCGAGAATGC
>DATHJM010000390.1:0-4899 GCA_035489775.1 Burkholderiales bacterium | reverse complement strand
TTCTCCATGGTGCGGGCGCACTGGATCGACGTGGGCGGGACGAGCACCGGCTTCGGCGCGGGGCCCGAGGTGCCGGACCCCTGGCAGGAAGGCCTGCAGCTCGACCAGCTCAAGATCTACGACGGCGGCCGGCTCGACGCGGCGCTTTACCGCGTCATCAAGGACAACATCCGTTTTCCCGAATCTTCGCTGGGCGATATGAATTCGCAGATCGCCTCTTGCAAGCTGGGAATCCGGCGTCTGGACGAGCTCGTCCGCAAGTACGGCAAGCAGACGATACTCAAGGCCATCGAGCGCATCTTCGACGAGACCGAGAGGAAGTGCCGCAACTTCGTCGCAAAACTCGCCGGCGGAGTCTACGAAGCCGAATCGTTCTTCGACGACGACGGCGTCACGCCGGACGAGCGAGTGCGCATCCACGCCAGGGTCACGGTGAAATCGGGGAACATGACCATCGATCTCTCGGGCTGCTCGCCCGAGCGCAAGGCGGCGGTGAACTCGCGCACGCTCGCCGGCGCGCGCGTCGCCTACAAGGCGATCACCGCGCCGCTCGACCCGGTCAACGAAGGCTCGTTTCGCGCGCTCGAGGTGATCATCCCCGAAGGCAACATCATGATGGCGCGTTACCCGGCGCCCATGGCCGGCTGGAGCATCTTCGTCCCGACCGTCGTCGAGACCATCCTCGGCTCGCTCGCGTCGGCCATGCCCGACAGGATTCCGGCCGCGCATCACGCGCTGCTCGGGGGGTCGGTGGTGTTCTTCGGCGTGCACCCGAAATCCAGGCGGCGCTTCGTGGTGCAGAGCATCGAAGGCGGCGGCTGGGGCGGCCGGCCGTTCGAGGACGGCGAATCGGCCACCGTTTCGGTTTGCCAGGGCGACGTTCGCAACGGCTCGATCGAAGGAATCGAGATGAAATGCCCCGTGCTTGTAAAGGCCCGCGCGCTGCGGCGCGATTCCGCGGGCGCGGGCAAGTTCCGCGGCGGCCTCGGCATCGACATGCAGGTGCGCAACTTCGTCGACGGAAAATGGAATTTCGAGCGCGCGAACCGCCGCGGCTGCCCCGCGTGGGGCCTGTGGGGCGGCGGGCCCGGGGAGAGCGGCGGCTACTACCTGCTGCGCTCCGGCGAGCGCGAATATTCCGCGATGAGCGGCAGCCACAAGCCGGTGTCCGCGAATTCCGAAGTCATCGTTCGCACCGGGGGAGGCGGCGGATGGGGCGAGCCGCTGGAGCGGGACGCGGAGCGCGTGCGCTGGGACGTGCTGGAGGAATTCGTATCGAAGGAGGCCGCGCGGGACTCGTACGGCGTGGTGCTGAGGGAAGATCTTTCGGTCGACCAGGCGGCGACCCGCGCCTTGCGGGAGAAACTCGGATCGCGGGCGACGGAAGCGGTCGGGCAGAACATCTGAGGCGCTAACGAAGCCGCGCAGCATGACGGTTCTTGAGCAACTGGGCGCTCATGTCGCCGGCGCCGGCGCCGGGCCGGTGCGCCAGGCGCTGCGGCTGCACCTCGCGGATACCGTGGGCGCCTGGATCGCCGGCAGCGCGACGCCGGAAGGGCGCGCGCTGGTGGAGTTCGGCGGGCGGGCGGGTGCCGGCATGCCCGATCGAGTCGCGACCAGCTGCGCGCTTGCGCGCCTCTCCGAAATCGACGACATCCACCTCGCCTCGGGCACGACGCCCGGCTCGTTGATCGTCCCTTCGGCGCTGACGATCGCCGCGTCGCTCGGCCGAAAGGGTGCGGCGCTCGCCGAAGCGGTCGCCGTGGGTTACGACGCGATGGTGCGGCTGGGCGCGGCGCTCGACGGCCCCTCGATTCTGTACCGCGGCATCTGGCCGACTTACCTCGCCGCGCCTTTCGGAGTTGCGGCGGTGGCCGCGCGCCTTTTTTGCCTCGACGAAACCCAGGCTGCGCACGCGCTCGGCATCGCGCTCACCCTGTCTTCGCCCGGAGCCGGGCGTGCCAGCGGGCCCACGACGTCGCGCTGGCTCGCGATCGGGAACGCCGCTCGCAACGGCGTCACCGCGGCGCTTTCGGCGCAGAGCGGCTTTACCGCGGATCTGCGCATTTTCGAGGAGGAATTCTTCCCCTCGATGTACGGCCTCTCGCCCGATCCGGCGGTGCTTCTCGACGAACGTCCGGTTCTGGGCGATGTGAGCTTCAAGCCCTGGTGCGCGGCGAGGCAGACGATGGCGGCGACCCAGGCGCTCAAGGAGATCATCGAAGGCGGCGTGTCGCCCTCCGAAATGACCGAACTCGTCGTGAGCGTGCCCCCGCCGACCTTGCGCATGATCGAACACGGGGTCGTTCCCGGCGACCGCGCTTCGCACCTGACGAGTGTCTCCTATCAGATGGCTTTGGCGGCTTTCAACCCCGAGGCCCAATTCGACGTTGGACAGGCGCCAGCGGAAACCTCCGATCGACTCCTGACATTCATGGCGAGAATCAGCGTGAAGGCGGATGAGGATCTGCTCCAGCACTATCCGAAATCCTGGCCGGCGAAGCTCGTCGTCACGGTTCCGTCCGGAAAGCGCGAGAAGCTCGTTCTCCACGTTCCGGGCGATCCCGGACGGCCTTTCGACGAGCGGCAGGTCGCGGCGAAATTCCGGCGCGTGGCCGCGCCGGTCGCCGGTGAGCGCGTCGCGGAAGCCGTGCTTTCCCGAAGTCTCGCCGCGCTCGATCAATCGCCGAATGCGCTGCTCGCCGAGATCGAGCGCGCCTGCAAGACCGTGTGAAGGGAGGCAGATCGATCATGGCCGCGAGATCGTTTCGTGAGCTGCTTTCCGGCGACGAGGCACTGCCCGGCTGAATGCTCCAGCTGCTACGAAAACGCCTGAATTCCCGTCTGCGCCCGCCGCCTAGTCGAACGAGAGGGCGCTGCCCTCTCGTAGCTCTCCCGCTGCACAGGGGCGGGCTTCCTCACGAGAACGCCTGGATTCCCGTCTGCGCCCGCCCCAGTATCAAGGCGTGGATGTCGTGCGTCCCTTCGTAGGTGTTCACGACTTCCAGGTTGACCATATGGCGCACCACGCCGAACTCGTCCGAAATCCCGTTGCCGCCCAGCATGTCGCGCGCGAGGCGCGCGATCTCAAGCGCCTTGCCGCACGAGTTGCGTTTCATGATCGAGGTGATCTCCGGCGTATCGGTGCCTTCGTCCTTCATGCGCCCGAAGCGCAGCACGCCCTGCAGCCCCAGGCAGATTTCGGTCTGCATGTCGGCGAGTTTTTTCTGGATGAGCTGGTTCGCTGCGAGCGGCCGGCCGAACTGCTTGCGGTCGAGCACGTACTGGCGGGCGCGGTGCCAGCAATCCTCGGCCGCTCCGAGCGCGCCCCAGGCGATGCCGTAACGCGCCGCGTTCAGGCAGGTGAACGGGCCTTTTAAACCCTCGACTCCGGGGAGCAGGTTCTCTTCGGGCACGAACACGTCGTCCATCACGACTTCGCCGGTGATCGAGGTGCGCAAGCCCACTTTGCCGTGGATTGCCGGCGCCGAAAGTCCCTTCGCGCCTTTTTCCGCGAGGAAGCCGCGGATGCGCCCGTCTTCGGTCTTCGCCCAGATGAGGAACAGGTCGGCGATCGGCGCGTTGCTGATCCAGGTCTTGGAGCCCGCGAGGCTGTAGCCGCCGGGGACTTTCTTCGCGCGCGTCTCCATGCTCCCGGGGTCGGAGCCGTGGTTGGGCTCGGTGAGGCCGAAGCAGCCGATCAACTCGCCTTTGGCGAGCCTGGGCAGATACTTCTTCTTGTGCGCCTCCGAGCCGAATTCATGTATCGGCGTCATGACGAGCGAGCTCTGCACGCTCATCGTCGAGCGGTAGCCGGAATCCACGCGCTCCAGCTCGCGCGCGATCAGCCCGTAGCTCACGTAGTTGATTCCGGCGCCGCCGTACTCGGCGGGAAGCGTGGGTCCCAGGAATCCGAGCGCGCCCATCTCGCGCAGCAGCGAGGGATCCGCCTTCTCGTGGCGGAACGCCTCCAGGACGCGCGGGGCGAGCTGTCCTTGAGCGAACGCGCGCGCCGCATCGCGCACCATGCGTTCCTGCTCGGTGAGCTGCGCATCGAGCAGGAGCGGATCGTCCCAGGCGAACTCGGCTTTCTTTGGCTTTGTTTTCAGAGGTGCGTTCATTGTCGGTCTCCGGGTTCCATACGTCATTCCCGCGAAAGCGGGAATCCAGTTCGATGGGCAATGGACTGGACCCCCGCTTCCGCGGGGGTGACGGTCATGATTCCAGTGTCAGCAATGATACGCCCAGCCGGGCGCGGCGCTTCAGCCACGGGCTCGGGCGATACCGCGGGTCTCCGTAGAATTCGTGCAGTGCTTCCAGTATGTCGAGCACGGTGCCGGGTCCGATCGCGTCGCCCCACGCGAGCGGCCCCTGCGGATAGCCCAGGCCCAGAGTCACGGCCGAGTCGATGTCGGCGGGCGAGGCGATGCGCTGCTGCGCGATGTCCGAGGCGATGTTGACGATCTGAGCGATCACGCGCTGCGCGACGAACCCCGGCGAGTCGTGGATCACCGTGACCGGCACCCCGTCGCCCGAAAGCAATCCGTGCGCGGCGGCGCGCATCTCCGGAGTGGTCACGGGAGTGGCCATCAGCGTGCGGCGCTTTTCGAAGGGGAACAGGCAATCCACCGCGAGCGTGCGCGCCGGATCGAGCTCCTCCTCGAGCGCAGTTGTGGTCGCATCGTCGCCGAGCGGCGCGACGAGGCAGAGCGATTGCGTCGCGGGCCGCGCGCCGCGGTCGATATGCGCGCCGAGCGTTCTCAGCAGCTCGGTGAGCTTCGCGGCCAGCCCCTGGCGGCTCACCCAGACGCTCGCCGGCCGTGCCGAAGGCGCAGGAAGCTCGGGAATCGCTTCCTGCTTGCCGTTCTCGTGCCGGTAGAAGCCGCTGCCCGATTTGCG
>DATHJM010000389.1:0-12418 GCA_035489775.1 Burkholderiales bacterium | reverse complement strand
CGCCTCGGGCTGGATCGCCGACCGCATCGGGGGATTGCGCACGCTGCTTCTTGGCGCGGCGCTCCAGGCAACCGCGCTCGCGCTGTTCCTGCCCTTCGACGGTCTGGTCGCGCTTTACGTGGTCTCAGCGCTTTTCGGCCTCTTTCAGGGAGGCATCGTGCCTTCCTACCCCCTCATCGTGCGCGAGTACTTCTCGCCGCGCGAAGCGGGCGCGCGCACCGGCACGGTGATCATGGCGACGCTCGTCGGCATGGCGCTCGGCGGCTGGATGCCCGGATGGATTTTCGACGTGACCGGGTCCTACCGCGCGGCATTCGTCAACGGCATCGCCTGGAGCCTGGTGACGAGCGGGATCGCGCTCTTTCTCCTGTTTCGCGCGCGTCCCGGCTGGGGCCTGCCCGCGACGCCCGGCGCCCGCGCCTAATCGCGCCATCCATCTTGAATTCTTGAGACCGTTGGAGAACCCCATGCGCTACGAGCTCTACTACTGGCCCTCGATACAAGGCCGCGGAGAATTCGTGCGGCTGGCGCTCGAGGAAGCCGGCGCCGGCTACATCGATGTCGCGCGAACGCCGCAGCGCGGCGTTCCGGCGATGACGCGCATCCTCGAGGGCAAGTCCCCGGGGCTCCTGCCCTTCGCTCCGCCGTTTCTGAAAGCGGGGAAGCTGGTGATCGCGCAGACGGCGAACATTCTCCTCTGGCTCGCCCCGCGCCACGGCCTTGTGCCCAGGAGCGGGGAATCCCGGCTCTGGGCGCACCAGCTCCAGCTCACCATTTCCGACTGGCTGGTCGAAGTGCACGACGTACACCACCCGATCGGGGGCGCCTTCTACTACGAGGATCAGAAGCCCGAATCGAAGCGCCGCGCCTCGCACTTCACCGCCGAGCGCCTGCCGAAATTTCTGGGCTATTTCGAGAAAGCGCTCGCGCGGGAAAAAGGCGGCTGGCTGCTCGGCAAGATGTTTTCCTACGCGGACCTGTCGCTTTTCCAGGTGATCGCGGGGTTGCGTTATGCCTTTCCCCGCGCGATGGCGAGGCTGGAGCCGAAATACCCGCGGTCGGTCGCGCTGCACGAGCGCGTCGCGGCGCGGCCGCGCATCGCCGTCTATCTCGCGTCGAAGCGGCGCATCGCCTTCAACCAGCACGGCATCTTCAGGCATTATCCAGAACTCGACGTCTAGCGACCGGAGAATGGGAATGAGACATACGCTGCGGGGCACTATCTTCTTGCTCGGTCTCGTGTCCACCGCGCTGGCGCCGCCGCCGGCCGCCGCGCAGGAGTATCCGGCGCGCGAGATCCGCTCGATCTGCAATTTCTCGGCCGGCTCGGGGGCCGACATCCTGGTGCGCTACTACAGCGACCGCCTGAGCAAGCTTGCGGGGAAACCGGTGGTCGTCGAGAACAGGACGGGTGTGCAGGGCAGTATCGCAACGGAATACGTGGCGCGATCGAAAGCGGACGGCTACACCATCATGATCACGCCCGCGAGCTCGACGCTGGCGGCGGCGCGCTACATGTTCAAGCAGCTGCGATTCGACCCGGACAAGGACTTCACCCCGGTGACCACGCTCGCCAAGCTGAGCTTCGCAATCGCGATCGACGCGAAGAGCCCGATCCGCACTATTGCCGAGCTCACCGAGCACCTGAAGAAAAAGCCGGGCCACGGGCACTACGCCACGGGCTCGAACACCGGGCAGGTCACGGGCGAGCTCTACAAGGAAATGGCCGGCCTCTCCACGACGTATGTCCCCTATAAGGAGACGATGTCGGCGCTCACCGACACGATCAGCGGGGAAGTCGACTTCATGGCCTATGACGTTACCTTCCTCCTGCCGCAGGCGCGCGCGGGCCGGGTGCGCATCCTCGCGGTCACTTCCGCAACGCGACTCGCCACGCTCCCCGACGTGCCCACCATGGCGGAATCCGGGTTTCCGGGCTATGACCTCACGCCCTGGTGGGGCGTCGTCGTCCCTGCCGGCACGCCCAAGCCGATCGTCGACAAGCTCGTGGCCTGGTTCAACCAAATCACCGCGAGCGAGGAGACGCGCAAGTTCCTGGAAAACCTCGCCACCGATCCGTTTCCCGGCACCTCCGAATCGATGGCCGCCCTTATCCGGACCGAAATCGAGCAGTGGGGCAAGTACGTGAGGCTCGCGAAGATCGAGCCGCAGTAAGTCCGGCGCCGGGGCTAATGTCTTGCGATGACGATGCGGCGCGCATCGCGCGCCAGGACGCGCCCGGGAAGCCCCTGCAGCCTGAGCTTCTCGTAGAAATGCGGCGTCATGATCGCGAAGGCTTCGCCGTGCCCGTCCCAGCGCCCGACAAACTCCTCGACCGATGCGACGTATTTTCCGGGCTCGGCCGCGATGCCCGGCGCGAGCTCGTCCTTGTAGCCGACCAGCGTCACGGGGCGCCCCAGATAGAAGGGGACGCTCTGATCGAAGCTCGCCACGCTGTAGAAGGGCGGCTCGCGCGGAAACCGCAGTTTCTTGTCGACCACGCCTTCCATGAGCCGCTCCGAGGAGTAGTGCTCGTCGAGCACGTGCGTTCCCGAGAGCGCCAGCTGCACGGCGAGCAGGCTGCCCAGCCCGAGAACCGCGAGGGACGCTTCCTGCCGCGAGCGCAGCAGCCGGAGCGCGGCGAAACCTGCCGCCGACAATGCCAGCCCTGCCGCGAGAAGCCAGATCGAAAACCCGGCGTTGAATTCCGCCCATGAAAGGAGCGCGCTCAAGGCCGGAAGCGCAGCGGCAAGGAGCGTCAAGGCGAGGCCGCTCGCGACGCAGGTAAAGGCCGGCGCGCGGCGCAAGCGCTCGGAAAGGGCCGGATAGTGCCGCGCGAACAGCAGAAGAATCGCCGGAACCGCCGGGAGCACATAACCGGGGAGCTTCGAGTGCGACGCGCTGAAGAAGACCACCACCACGCCGGCCCAGATGACGAGAAAGCGGTCGGGCTTGAATCCCGACGCGGTTGCTCTCCACGCCCGCGCAAAGGCGGCGGGGATGCTCGGCGTCCAGGGCAGCAGCCCGACGAGCAGCACGGGAACGAAGTACCACCACGGACCGGGCCGGTGGTGATCGGGCAGCAGGTAGCGTTCGAAATGCTCGCGGATGAAAAAGAAATGAAAGAACTCGGGGTTCCTCTGCTGCGCCAGCACGAACCACGGCAGGGCGATCGCGCCGAACACGGCGAGCCCCGGCACCCAGTGCAGGCGCCGCAGGACCGACAGGTCACGCTCGATCGCGAGATACACGAGCAGCGACAGGCCCGGGATCACGATCCCCACGATTCCCTTGCTCAGGACGGCGCAAGCCATCCCCGCCCACGCAAGGATCATCCAACCTCGCTCCGCGGCGAGAGGGATGCCGGCGCGCCGGCTCAAAAGAAAACCCAGCATCGCGACGGTCAGGAAGAACGTCAGCCCCATGTCCAGAGTCAGGAACTGTCCGCCGAGAAAGTATCCCCAGCAACCGGCGAACGTCAGCGCGGTCGGGAGCCACCGCGAGCGGGGAGCGAGGCGATATCCCGCGAACGCCGCGAGCACGATACCGAGGAAACCGGTGTAGGCCGGCCACAGACGCGCAGTCCACTCGTCCACCCCGAGCACCGCGAACGCGCCCGCGGTCGCCCAGTACTGCAGCGGCGGCTTTTCCAGGTACTTGATCCCGTTGAGCCGCGGCGTCACCCAGTCGTTTGCGTCCAGCATCTCCCGGGCAATGTCGCCGTAGCGTCCTTCGTCCGGCATGAACAGGCCGCGGTACTCGAGCCCCGCAAACCATAACAAGGCGCAGACGAGGAAGGCGCTCGCGATCCATCGGGACCGGGAGCCGGAGGCGGCAAACATGATGAGGTGTCCGGTACGGGCCGCGCCGGCCTCGAGCCGGTGAAGCGGGAGAGTCAGCATGAACCGCTCCGCCTTGCGCGGCGCTGACGCGGAGCTTTCAGATCGCTGTCGGGCTCGCTATACAATCGCTCATCCTTTCCCAAAAGCCTGCTCCCGAAAAGTGACCGTGGTATTTCGACTCGCCGCCGCGCTGCTAGCGGCGCTCGCCGCCCCGGGCGATGCTGCCGCGCAAACCTACCCGGTCCGCCCGGTCCGTTTCCTCGTCGGCTCGCCGCCGGGTTCGGGCAACGATCTGGTCAGCCGGCTTCTCGGGCAGAGGCTCGCCGAGCGCTTCGGCCAGCCGGTCGTCGTCGAGAACAGGCCCGGCGGCGCGGGGCTGCTGGCGAACGACGCGCTCGCGAAATCACCGCCCGACGGGCACACGCTGGTGCTGCTCTCGGGCGCGCATCCGGCCACCGCGGCTCTCAACCGGGCACTGCCTTACGACCCCGTGCGCGACTTCGGGATGGTGGGAATGGTGGTCGCTTATCCGCTCGTGATCTCGGTTGCCCCGAATTCGCCGATCCGTTCGTTTGCGGACCTGCTCGTACGCGCGAGGACCGCGCCGGGAAAATTGACCTACTCCATGACTCCGGGGACGCTGGTGCACCTGCTCGGCGAATGGATCAACATCGAGGCGGGCACGACGATCCTCGGCGTGCCTTACAAGGGCAGCGCGAACGCCCTGGTGGACGTGCTGGCGGGCCGCGTCGATGCGACCATCGAAACGGGAACCGCCTCCTTCGGGCACATCCGGTCCGGCAAACTTCGCGCGCTCGCGGTGTCCTCGCCCGCGCGGCATCCGGCCCTGCCCGGGCTGCAGACGATTTCCGAGACGCTTCCCGGCGTCGAAGTGAACTCGTGGCTGGGCCTCGCGGTCCCGGCGGCGACACCACGCGCGATCGTCGATCGCCTGAACGGAGAAATCCGTTCGATTCTCGAGATGCCCGACACGCGGCAGCGCCTCGCCGAGCTGAGCGGCGTGCCGACGCCCTCCAGTCCGGAGGAAATGCGCGCGCTCATCGAGCGCGAGATCGCGCGCTGGAAGCGCGTCGTCGAGCTGAAGAACATCGAGCGGCAGAACTGATTCGCTCTGCCGCGACGCCCGTCATTTCAGCTTCGAGGCCACATGGTCGATGCCGGCCTGCGCACATGCGGCGTCGGCGTCGCCGCCCGAGCCGGCGGGCGAGCCCGGGGCGCCCGGCGAGCCCGACACGCCGATCGAGCCGACCACTTCATTCCCCGCGCGGATCGGAAGTCCGCCGGCCGCAGTCGTGATCCTGTCCAGGTGCAAAGCGCCGATCCCGGTCGGATTGGCGACCGCGCGCTTGCCGTACTCGCCCGAAGGCGTCCGGTACGTGAGCGCGGTGTACGCCTTGCGCAGGCTGTGCTCGAAGCTGTGCGGGCTCGCCCCGTCGTCGTTCAGGATCACCCGGGTGCGGGCAAAGCGATCCAGCACCGTCACCGTGACGTGATGTCCACCCTTGCGGCACTGCGCGAGGGCCGCCGTCGCCGCTTCCTGTGCCGCGTCGGCCGAAATGCTCCTCTGGGATACGAGCCCTTGTGCGAGCGCCGCGCAGGGAACCGCCAAGACCACCGCCAAAACCGCCAGCTTGTTGCGTTTCATATGCTCCTCCTTGGTTTGGAAAACCGGTGCGTGCCGGCAAATGCTATCTTAGGCGGGCGCGCGTGACGACCCTGGAGTACCCGATGATCCCAATTCCGAAACGCTGGTACGCGATGGCCCTGTTCGCGGCGCTCCTGCAGGCCGACCCGTTGCACGCGGCGACCGTGCTCGAGAACGACTACGTGCGAGTGAGCCGCGACGATGCGCCGTGCGCCCAGGCGAGCACGCCCGGGTGCGCGGAGCGCGCGATCGTGGCGATGGGTGATATCCAGCTGCGGTTCGGCAAAGTGCTGCGCGCGATGCGGCGCGGAGAGGTCGCGGTGTTCAAGGCGGGCGAATCCTTCCGGCCGCCGGACGCGGGCGCCTATTTCGAAGTGGCGATCAAGCCGAATCACCCGCCGGTCAAATCGCCCGCCGAGATCATCCCGCCCGCGAAAAACACGATCGTGTACGAGGGCGAGCGTTTTTTCATCTACGAGGAACGGCTCGCCCCGGGGGACACGCGCGAGCGCCACAGCCACAGCCAGCGCGTCGAGATCCGCATCAACCAGGGGCCGCTGCTCCGGCAGATCATCGACGGCAAGGACGCGCCGCAGGAACCGCCGGGCGTGGTGAACTTCCGCGAGCCGATCATCCACAGCGTGACCAACGTCGGCGACATGCCGCTGTGGAACTTCATCCTCGAGTTCAAGCCGGCGGGCCCGGCGCGGTGAGCAGGTTCTGATCGCAAACAAAAGGGAGGCAAGGTGAAGCTTCTGTATTTCGACGATTTCAGGCTGGGCGTGCTCAAGGGCGATACCGTCGTGGACGTGACCAAGGTCGTGAAAGCCATTCCGCATACCGGCCCGCACGACCTGATCAGCGGGCTGATCGAGCGCTTCGACGACTATCGGAAGAAACTGGAAAAAGCCGCGGCGAGCGGGCGCGGCATCCCCGTAAAGAAGGTGAAGATCCGCCCGCCGCTTCCCAGGCCGTACAACATCGACTGCATGGCGGTGAACTACATGGAGGACGGCACGCGCCCGGAACCGGCCCCCATCAATGCATTCCACAAATCCCCGAGCGCGGTGATCGGCGACGGCGACACGATGGTTCTCCCCGACGCGCCCGCCAGCATCTTCGAGGGCGAGGCGGAGATCGCTCTGGTGATCGGCCGGCGCGCTTCCAACGTGAAGGCGGCGAGCGCGATGAGGCACGTGTTCGGCTACCTGAACTTCATCGACGGCTCGGCGCGCGACCTGCCGCCGGCGGGCAACACCTTCTACCAGATGAAATCGCGCGATACTTTCGCCCCCATGGGGCCGTACATCGTCACCGCGGACGAGATCCGCGACCCGCATCGCCTGCAGATCCGGCTTTGGGTAAACGGCGTGCTCAAGCAGAACTTCAACTCGAGCGACATGGCGCACAGGATCCCGCGCTGCATCGAGTGGGTGAGCTCGATTCACACGCTGAATCCCGGCGACGTGCTCGCCACAGGCACCAACCACCGGGGCCTCTCCGCGTTCCAGGACGGCGACAGGATCGAGCTCGAGGTCGAGAGCCTCGGGCGGCTGCGCGTGAAAGTCCGCGACGCGCTCAAGCGCACCTGGGGGCGCGACACGCGCCTGGAGCACGAGCAGAAGGGTCTGCAGGGGCGCACGCCGCAGCTCACGGGGAAATACGCAAAGAGCGTTCAATGACGAACCGCGTTCCCGACGCCCAGCTTGCGCACGTCGGTCTCTACGTCCGCGATCTCGAAGGGATGATCGAGTTTTATTCCCGTGTTCTGGGCCTGGTGCTCACCGATTCCGGCGACTACTACCTGGGGGGACGCATCGCATTCCTCAGCCGCAACCCCGAGGAACATCACCAGATCGTGATGGCCTCGGGACGGCCGGACGACGCTCCGACGACGATCAATCAGCTCTCCTTCCGGGTGAAGAACCTGGAGGACCTCAGGCGCTTCTTCACCGTGCTGGTTGCAGAGCAGGCGAAGGAAATCGCTCCGCGCAACCACGGAAACGCCTGGAGCATCTATTTCAGCGACCCGGAGGACAACCGCATCGAGCTCTATACGCCTTCCCCGTGGTACGTGGGCCAACCCTACGGCAAGCCGCTCGATCTCACGGAGCCGGCCGAGGCGATCGTCGCCAGGACCGAGGCCCTGATTCGGGACGATCCTACTGCCTGCCCGCGGGAAGCCTGGATGGCGAAATTGAAAACTCGACTCGCTCCGTGAGCCGGGCGCCGCGTTTCCTTGCTGCGGCGGCGCTTGCAGCGGTGCTCGCAGCCCCGCTCGCAGCACAGGACTACCCGAAGCGGCCGATCCGATTCATGATCGGGTTCGCGCCGGGCGGCAGCGCCGATATCGTCAGCCGGCTGCTCGGCCAGAATCTCGCCGAGCGCCTGGGCCAGCCCGTCATCGCCGAGCAGAAAATGGGCGCGAGCGGCCTGCTCGCGAACGACGTCGTCGCAAAGGCGCCCCCCGACGGGCATACGCTCGTGCTCCTCACCGGCGGGCACCCGGTTGCCGCCGTAATCATGAAGGAGCGGCCCTACGATCCCGTCCGCGACTTCGCCATGGTGTCCGTCGTGACCGGCTATCCGATGGTGATCTCGGTCGCTGCGAACTCGCCGACGAGAACGTTCGCGGAGCTCATCGCCCGCGCGAAAACCGAGCGCATCACCTTCGCCACTTCCGGGCCCGGCAGCCTGCACGATCTGGTGGGCGAACTGGTCAATGTCGAAGCGGGCATCGGCATGGTGAGCGTACCGTTCAAGGGCGCGGCGCTCGGCATCGTCGACCTGCTCGGAGGCAGAGTGGACGTGATGGTCGAGACCGCGACGTTTTCCTTCCCTCAGATCCGCGCGGGGAAGCTGCGACCGCTCGCGCTCTCTTCCGCGGAGCGTTATCCGCTGATGCCCGAGGTGCCCACGATTGCGGAAACGCTCCCCGGGGTCGAGGCGAGCTCCTGGCTCGGGCTCGCGACCTCTCCCGGCACGCCGAAGCCCGTCATCGACCGGCTCAACCGCGAGGTGCGTGCGATCGTGGAGCTCCCCGAGGTGCGGCGGCGGCTCGCCGAGCTCGGCGGCGTGCCCAGCCCCTCCACGCCGGAGGAGATGCGCGCGCGCATCGAGCGCGAGATCGCAAAATGGAAGCGGGTCGTCGATCTGAAGAAAATCGAGCGGCAATAGCAGGCGACAATCCATCTCGCAGCTGCTAGAGTTGCGGCCGCAATACTTCCCTACCGGAGCCCGTCACACCCATGGCAGCCAAAGACAGACCCTTCGTCATCGCGCTTGAAGAACATTACTGGGACGCCGATGTGGCGAAAACCTACGGGAGCGGCGAAGCGCGCAGCCCCGAGCTCCGCCAGCGGCTGGACGATTTGGGAGCGCTGCGCATCAGGGAAATGGACGAGGCCGGTATCGACGTGCAGGTGATCTCGCACGGCGCGCCCTCGACGCAACGCCTCGACGCGGCGGCCGCGGTCCCGCTGGCGAAGCGCGCCAACGACCGGCTGCACGAGGCCGTTCGCGCGCATCCCGAGCGCTTCGCGGGATTCGCCGCGCTGCCCACGGCAGACCCGAGAGCCGCAGCGGACGAACTCGAGCGCACGGTCACCAAGCTGGGTTTCAAAGGCGCGATGGTGCACGGGCCGACCAACGGCGTGTTCTTCGACGACAAGCGATTCTGGCCGATATTCGAGCGCGCGCAGGCGCTGGACGTGCCGCTCTACATCCATCCGTCCTCGCCGGTGCAGGCGGTTGCCGATGCCTACTACAAGGATTACCTGGACAAGTTTCCGCAGCTCCTGACCGCGGCCTGGGGCTACACCGTGGAGACCGCCACGCACGCCATCCGCATGATTCTGTCGGGCGCATTCGAGAAATATCCGCGCCTGAAGATCATCCTCGGGCATCTGGGCGAGTCCCTGCCCTTCTCCGCCTGGCGCATCGACATGTGCCTGTCGCGGGGCGCCGACAAACCCAGCACCTTCCGCGACACCTTCTGCAAGCACTTCTGGATCACCACCAGCGGCAACTTCTCCACGCCCGCGCTGATTTGCAGCATCATGGAAATGGGCGTCGACCGGATCCTCTTCTCGGTGGACTACCCGTTCGTTGCGAACCCGCCGGGAACGAAATGGATGGCGGACCTGCCCCTCTCCCTCGAGGACCGCACCAAGATCCTTTCCGGAAACACCAAGCGGCTGCTGAAGATGTAGCCGGAAAAAACGCGCGCGCGGGCTCGGGTCAGGCGCCCGGCGCGCGTTCTACGGCACGATCGTCAGCGCGTTGGCGGCGACTGCGAATTCCGCTATGTGCATGTCTCCGAGCCACGCCACCGCGCCGACGACGGCTTCCGCCGCGCCGCCTGGTGGCAGAGCAAGCGACGCAAGAAGCCCGAAAGCAAACGCGAACACCAAACTGAGTTTTGTCTTCACATGTCGCATTGCAGCAAGTGTCATGCCAGCTGCGTTTTTGCGGCGATTGCCAATCTGAAACAGTGCGTTAGGTTGACAAGCCCGTTTACCGCGGCTCGAGCGCATGCACCATGGCGGGTCAAAAAGAAAGCGCGATGCACCGCAGTGCGTCGCGCTTCCTGTGCCAGACGATGGATTACGGCTGCTTTTTTTGCAGCTCCTTCCACGGATCCTTCACCGCGGTACCCACCGTTTCGATCTCGACGTTGGCGAGCTTGCCGCCGACCCTGCGCACTTCGCGCAGATACTCGTTCTGCACGATGTCGCGGGTGGCCGGGTCGACCGAGATCGGCCCGCGCGGGCTGTCCGGGTCCTTGAAATTCTTCAAGAGCTCCATGGTCCGGTCGGGATCGAGCTTGCCTTTCTGCTCCTTGATCGCGTACATGATGGCGGCCATGCCGTCGTAGCCGCCCACGGCGACGAAGTTGGGCGTCTCGTTCGCGCCGTAGTCGCGCTTCCACGCGGCGACGAAGGCCTGGTTCGCCGGACGCGTCGCGGCCGCGGAGTAATGGTGCACGGTGAGCACGCCGAGCGCCGCATCGCCCATGTTCTCCAGCTCCTCGTCGGTGGTAACGTCGCCCGGGCCTATGAGCTTCACTCCGGCTTTTGAAAGGCCCAGATCGCCGAACGCCTTCAGCACCGCGGTCGCGGTCTTGCCCGCAGGGATGAACACCGCGAGCGCATCGGGCTTGGCGTCTTTCACCCGTTGCATGTAGGGAACGAAGTCGGGATTCACGAGCGGCACGCGCACGGTTCCGGCGACCTCGCCGCCGGATTCCTTGGTCGCCCTGACGATGGCGTCCTCGCAATCGTGCCCGGGACCGAAGTCGCTCACCAGTGTGTAGACCCTCTTGAATTTCTTCGACGCCCATTGGCCGAGGGGATAGCAGGACTGCCACAGGGTGAACGACAGGCGCACGATGTAGGGCGAGCGCGTCGTGATCACGGCGGTGCCGGCGTTCATGATCACGAAAGGCACCTTCGCTTCGGTCGCGAGCGGCGCCATCGCCATCGCATTCGGCGTGAAGATCACCCCCGCGAGCAGGTTGACCTTGTCGCGCACGATCAGCTCCTGCGCGAGCTGCTTGGCCTTGTCCGGATTGGGGCCGGTGTCGTCCCGGATGAGGAACTCGATGTTGACCCCCGGCGGCAGCTCCTTCTGGTGCTCCTTCAGGTAGAGCCGCATGCCGCGCTCCATGTACGGCCCGAGATTGCCGTTCAGCCCCGAGTAGCTGGTGATGAAACCGATCTTGATTGTCTGACCGGACGCGGGCACCGCGCCCAGAGCAAGTCCCAGCGCAGCGCTCATTGCGAGAATTTTTTTCATGATCTCTCTCCTCCTCAACTCGATCCAGACTACTGCCAGGCCCGGTTGTCCACGGTCTTTTCGAAAGTCGCTCCCGGCTCGACCAATCCCCATCCCAGGGTCCATTGATAAGTGTGATCGAAGCGCTCGCGGGTGTAGGCCTCCGGAGGCGCGTTCAGGATGCGCGAGACCTTGAGGTCCTTCGCATCGATGAGCCCGCCGGCTTCCTCGACCAGGTAGCGGGCGTGCCGCCGGGGATCCTTGTCGATCGCCTCGGCGGCCCGGGCCTCGGCCCTGAACATCGCGGCGAGCGTCGGGCCGTCGAGCTCGTCTCCCGCAGCTTCGCTGCGCGTCGAATGCGACTCCATCAGCACGCGCATGCCGCGTTTCTCGGCGACGCTGATCCAGGGTTCCATGAGGCTGGCCGCGGCGACTTCGCCTTTCGCGAGCGCGTCCAGCCGCTCCTTCATCGTCCCGGCGAACGCCCACTTGATCTGCTCGCGCTTGAGAAAACCCTCGAGCAACTTCAGCGTGGTGAAATGCGAGCCGTTGAAAGGACTCACCGCGATCGGTTTGTTCTTGAGCTGCTCGGGCTCGTAGATCCGCGACTTGGGATCGGTGACGATCGCGAAGGTCGACATCGCCGACCCGAGCGCCACGATCTTCGCGGGGCGGTGCCCGGTCTTTTCGGCCTCGACCGCGCGCTTCATGACGCCCCATTCGCACATGCGGAACTGGTCGCACTGGCCCTGGTCGTAGAGCGCTTCCATGGTGCGCTCGAATATGTTCTCCCGCAGGGCCTGATGGTCGGAGTCCCGCTGCCCCGATCCCGGCGTCTTGAGGATGTCCACGTCGAGCCCCTCGTCCCTGAAGAAACCCTCGTCGCGGGCCACCAGCAGCGGCAGGTCGTGGATCGCGTTCATCATCGAAACCCGTACGTTCTTCAGCGCCCTCGCCATGGCATTCGCCTCCTTGCGTCTGGGGTCGGTAAGTATATTGGAGCGGGCGGGAAAATACAGCCCATCGCTTCAGCTTGCGCCGGTCCGCAGGGCCGGCATCACCTCCCTGACGAACAGGTCCATCGAGCTCATCGCGCGTTCGGGCGCCAGGTCGCCGAACGAGAACACGAGCATCA
>DATHJM010000388.1:0-2665 GCA_035489775.1 Burkholderiales bacterium | reverse complement strand
TCCGCGCCGGGCCAGGATTTCGAGAGCTGGAGCCGGCACAAGCGGCTCGTGAACGGCGGCAAGAGCTGGATCAAAGTCAGGGTGAGCAAGGTCGGCATGTTTCGCGATCCCGGCAAGGACGGCTTGGTGCTGGTGACCTTCGATCAGGAGTACAGGTCGAATAATCTGTCGAATACGGTGAAGAAGCGCCAATACTGGTTGCACGAAGACGGGCGCTGGCGCATCGTCTTCGAGGGAACGGCCTGAACCGAGCTCGTTTACTGCGCCTCCGGCCGAACAGAATCCAACTCCGAGGAAAACATGAACATGCATCGCATTTCGACGCTCGTCCTCCTGCTGCTGGCGATGTCCGGCGCGTGGGCGCAGAATCCGCGCGTGGAATTCAAGACCAGCATGGGCAGTTTTGCGCTCGAGCTGTATGCCGACAAAGCCCCCAAGACGGTCGCCAATTTCATTGAATACGTCAACAGCGGTTTTTACAACGGCACGATGTTTCACCGCGTCATCGACGGTTTCATGATTCAGGGCGGCGGCTTCGATCCCGGCATGCGCGAGAAAACGACCCGCGCCCCGATCGAGAACGAAGCCGGCGCCGCGCTCAAGGCGGGCCTGAAGAACGAGCGGGGGACTATTGCCATGGCGCGCACGCCGAACCCGCATTCGGCGACCGCGCAATTCTTCATCAATGTCAAGGACAACGGTTTTCTCGACTACCGCGACCCGTCCCCGCAGGGATTCGGTTACGCGGTGTTTGGACGCGTCGTCCAGGGGATGGACACTGTGCTGCGAATTTCCAAGGCGCCGACCACGACGATCGCACAGCACCAAAACGTTCCGCAGCCGCCCGTCTTGATCGAGTCGGTGTCACTGAACCCAGCCAAGTAACGGAGCGCCATGGTCAAGCTTCATACGAATTTCGGCATCATCGCGATCGAGCTCGATACCGGGCGCGCGCCCGGGACGGTCAAGAATTTTCTGGAATATGTCGAATCGGGTTTCTACTCCAATACCGTGTTTCACCGCGTTATCGACGGATTCATGATCCAGGGCGGTGGGTTCGAGCCGGGATTGCGTCAGAAGCCTGCCCGAAATTCCATCAAGAACGAGGCCGACAACGGCCTCAAGAACGACCGCTATACGATCGCCATGGCGCGGACTTCCGAGCCGCATTCGGCCTCGAGCCAGTTTTTCATCAGCGTCAAGGACAACGATTTTCTCAATCACACGGCGCCCGACGCACAGGGTTGGGGCTACTGCGTGTTCGGCAAGGTCGTCGAAGGCCAGGACGTGGTCGACAAGATCAAACGGGTCAAGACCGGCAAGCGTGGATCTCACGCGGACGTGCCGGTGGAGGACGTGACCATCGAGCGGGCCGAAGTGGTGTAGGTTCCTTTGGCAGTTTTCTTCATCTCCGACCTGCACCTGTGTGCATCACGGCCGGAGATCAACCGTATTTTCTTCGAGTTTCTCCGCGGTCCGGCGCGCAACGCGGAATCCCTTTACATTCTCGGCGATCTGTTCGAATACTGGGCCGGTGACGACGATCTCGACGATCCGTTCAACGCCTCCGTCGTTTCAGCACTCGCTGAATGCTCTCGCGCCGGCCCCGCGGTGTACGTCATGCACGGAAATCGAGACTTTCTTCTGGGCACGACCTTCGCCGAGGCCTGCGAGGCGAATCTGATCGGAGATCCGCTCCCCGTCGATCTGTTCAAGATTCCGACGCTGCTGATGCACGGAGACACCCTGTGTACCGACGACCGGGACTACCAGGAATTTCGCGCCAAGGTCCGTGCTCCTGCCTGGAGGAAGGACTTTCTCGCGTTGCCGCTTGAGCGGCGCAAGGAACAGATCGAGGAGCTGCGCCGCCGCAGCGAATCCGAGAAAAAACTCAAGACTCCGGAACTCATGGACGTCAACGGCGGGGCGGTCGAGACAGTGCTTCGCGAGCACGACTATCCGCGGCTCATTCACGGCCACACTCACCGACCCGCGCGGCACGAGCATCGCGTAGACGGCAGGACGTGCGAGCGCTGGGTTCTCGCCGACTGGTATCGCACCGGCAGCTACCTGCGCTGCGATGAGCGCGGTTGCGCCCCCGTACAGCTCCCTTGAAGCAACTATCGGCCCAATCCGCGCTCCAGGTCGGCGCGGATGTCCTTCACGGACTCGAGCCCGACGGCGATGCGCAACAGCCCCTGGGTTATTCCGGCGCGTGCGCGCGCTTCCTCCGAAATGCGGCCATGGGTGGTGGTGGCGGGATGCGTGATGGTGGACTTGGTATCCCCGAGATTGGCGGTGATCGAAATCATGCGGGTCGAGTCGACGATGCTCCAGGCGGCTTCGCGCCCGCCCTTTATCTCGAACGACACGACCGCGCCTCCTGAACGCTGCTGCCTGGCCGCAAGTTCGTATTGCGGGTGCGAGGGCAAGCCCGGGTAGTACACCTTTTGAACGCGCGGATGCGCTTGCAACCATCGCGCCAACTCCAGCGCACTCTGCGATTGTGCTTCCATCCTGATCCTGAGGGTCTCCAGGCCCTTCAGCAGCACCCATGCATTGAAAGGTGACAGGCAGGGACCCGCGGTCCGCAGAAAACCGTAAATGCCATCCATTACCAGATCGCGCTTGCCAAGGATCGCCCCGCCGAGAACCCTCCCCTGGC
>DATHJM010000387.1:0-5795 GCA_035489775.1 Burkholderiales bacterium | reverse complement strand
GCCGTTGTCGTCGACCGTGATGTCGACGCTGCGGCTCGCCGGCACGTGTGTCGTTCTCGTTGCGAGGTCCCAGTTGAAGGGCGGGAGGTTGGAGAGCATGCCCGTCACGACCAGCAGCAGGAGCGAGAGAACGATGAAGCGCTTCCACGTGATCGACACCAGCCACTCGGAATAGCGGCGGTACAGCGCCGCTATTCCGGAGCCCGACTGCTTAATGCCGTTGGTCAGCGACATGCTCGCGCTTGCCGACGATCACGATGCGCGGGACGTCGCCCTCGGCGGCCGGCAGGGCCTCCTCGGCGGCGGGATGCCGCATCGCGTAGACCGCGGTGACGGCGCTGGCGGCGAGGGCAAGAATCAGGACCAGGTGTTTCGCGCTCATGGGGTGCCTCCAAGGTATGTGTGCGGCACCACTGTAGGGCAGGCGGAACGCGCGCAGCGAGCGCCTTGCGACGGACTGCAGCAGGGCGGGACGAAACCGCAGAAACGAGGGATGAGCGGCGGGGCACCAGCCGCGCCGTTCGAGTTCGCCGTGCCATGGGCCGGTCAGCTCCGCAGCAGATACTCTACGAGCTCGACGAAGCCGGCGCCCGAAGCCCCGCGGGTCACGTATTTCGGCGACGCAGCGAGCCGCCCCTCGAAGCGCCGCACGTTCGCCACGCCCACCGAATTCTCGAAGAAGCCGAACATCGGAGCATCGTTCGCCGAGTCGCCTGCGAACACGAATTCCTTGTTTGCCACACCGAGATCGAGGCCGAAACGCTCCGAAAACAGCATGCGGCTGGTCGCGAGCTTGTCATAGCCGCCGAACCAGCCGTTGACGTGAATCGAGCTGATTTTGGCGCTCAGTCCCGCCTTGCGCATCGACTCCGCGATCCGCTCCGCGGCGTCGAGAGCGAGCGGCGGCACGTCTTCGCAGTAATCGATCGCGAGATCGGTCTCGCGGTAAGGCTGATCTGCGGCGAGCGCGCAGCCTGGCACCTCGGCAAGGATCCGCCGGGCGATGCCGTCCAGGCGCGCGCGCTTTTGCGCGCGGGTCGGCGCGTCTTCCAGGAAGCGCTTGTGCAGCCTGCCTTCGGAAAAGAAAAAGTAGAAAGCGCCGTTCTCGCCCACCACCGCGTCCACCGGCCACATGCGCGCGATGTGGTCGCACCATCCGGCAGGGCGTCCGGTCACGGGAACGACCATCCTGCCCGCGGCGTGCAGGCGCTCGAGTGCCGCGTATGCGTCGCCGGTCAGCCTGCCCGCCGTGGTCAGGGTCTCGTCGATGTCGACGAGCACGGCCCTCACGCCGCGCGCGTCGAGCTCCGCAAGCGCCCTCATCTCACCCGAACAACCCGCCGACGCGCGCTCCCGCGACGCGATTGACCACGTAGAGACTCGCCGCGCAAAGCACGATCAGGATCACGCCGAGCGCGGCCGCCTGGCTGTGCGATCCGGCGATGTAGTAGGTGAAGATCCCGAAGGGGATCATCTCCCAGCCGCCCAGCGTCAGGAACAGCGTGGCGGACGCCTCCTGGATCGACATGATGAAGGAAAAAATCGCGCCGACGAGGATGCCCTTCCACACGAGCGGCGCGGTGATGTCCCTGAACGTCCTGAGCTTGCCGGCGCCGACGTTCTCGGCCGCTTCTTCCATCGACTTGTGCACGAGCAGGAGCGACGAATAGCTGCTGCGCACGGTGTACGGCAGCCGGCGGACGGCGAGCACCAGGGGAAGGATGATCCACATGCTGGTGAGCGCCACATCGATCCCCGGCAACGGGAAATGAAATGCGCGGATGTAGGCGATGCCGATGGCGGTGCCGGGGATCGCGAGGATCAGCGTGGTGAGCGCGTCCATCGCGCCCCGCCCCGGCGTGCGGGTCCGCGCCATGATCCACGCCATAGGAACCCCGATCGCGAGGCAGATCAGCACGGCCAGCCCGGAATACAGCAGCGAATTGACGATGAACCTGGGCGTCACGAGGCTGACCTGCCTGAAGTGGTCGAGGGTGTAATCGACGGGGAGCGCTGTGAGCGACCAGCCCTTGCCGACCGCGGCGAGCAAGACGCCGGCCTGCGGGACCAGCGATACGAACATGAGCAGCACGAGAAAACCCACGGCAAACCAGCGCGCGACCGGCCCCAGCTGCCGGCGCTCCACCCTCGAGTAGGCGAGAGAGCTGTAGTCCTTGAGCGCGACGTAGTGGCGCGCGATCAGCACGAACACGATGGCCAGCACGACGAGCAGCACCGATATCACGATACCCATGCGGAAGATGCGCCGGTCGACGAACTGCGTGATGTTGAGGTAGGCCTGCACGGCGAGCAGGTCCTGCACGCCGACGACCAGGGGCGTGACGAAGTCGGCGAAGGTCCATATGAACACGAGCAGCGCTCCGGAAATGTAGCCGGGCGTGGTCAGGGGAAGCGTCACGTCGCGGAAGCGCCGCCAGCCGTTCGCGCCCACGACCTGCGCGGCTTCCTCGAGCGAAGGATCCACCCTGGAAAGCGAGTCGAGGATGCTGAGCGTCATGAACGGGAACAGGTGCAGGGTTTCGACGAGCAGCACGCCGTGCGTCCCGTACATGAAGTTCACCGGGTGCAGCATGCCGAACCAGTCCATCAGCAGCACGTTCACCGTGCCGGCGCGGCCGAGAATGAAGACGAAGCCGAGAACGCCGACGAGCGGAGGCAGGATCATCGGCAGCATCGTGAGATAGGAAAAGAGATTCCGCCAGGGGAACTCGTAGCGGATGATGAGGAACGCGACCGCGATCCCGATCACCGAGGTCGTGATGACCGTCGCCACGCCCAGCACCAGGGAGTTCCACAGCGAGCGCAGGTAGTACCGGTCCGTGAAGAACTCCTGAAAGTTCGCGAGGGTGAGCTGGCCGGCCTCGTTGGCGAAGGCGTCGTAGAAAATCCGGGTGAGCGGGTATAGGACGAAGAGAATGAGGAACGCCCAGATCAGGCCGAAACCGATCATGGCGCTCGCCGGGGTGCGGGGCCCTCGGATGGCTGGTGCGGCGGTCTGCGCCATGGCCGTGCGGCGATCAGTCCGCCGGGATCGCCAGCGTGCTGCCGATCGCGCAGCTCAGCTCGACCGGCGTGCCCATGGGAATCTGCTCGTGGCTCCACGGATCTCCGATGTCCGTCTTGAAGGTGACGCCGCCGCCGAGATCGACGTCGTAGCGCAGCGTGTTGCCGAGATACGCGCTGAAGGCGATCTTCCCTCTGAAGCGATTTTTCTCTCCGCCCGGGGGGCCGTCGAGAGCGACGTTCTCCGGGCGTATGCAGATCACGCACGGTTCCCCGGCCCGTAGCGTGGCGTCGTGGATCGCCGACAGCACGCCGAACGCCGTTTCCGCCTGCAGGGCGGGGCCTTCGACCGAGCGCACCGTGCCTTCGACGAGGTTGTTGATCCCGATGAAATCGGCGACGAACCGGTTGGCGGGCCGCTCGTACAGTGCCTTGGGCGGCCCGACCTGACAGACCTTTCCGAGGTTGAAGACCGCGATGCGGTCCGACATGGCGAGCGCCTCTTCCTGGTCGTGGGTCACGTAGACCGCGGTGATGCCCAGTTCCTTCTGGAGCTTGCGAATCTCGGCGCGTACCTGCACGCGGATCTTGGCGTCCAGGTTGGACAGCGGCTCATCGAGCAGCAGCATCTGGGGATTGAGCACCAGCGCGCGCGCCAGCGCCACGCGCTGCTGCTGGCCGCCCGACAGCTGGCCGGGATAGCGATCCCCGAGGCCGGTGAGGCCCACCTTCGCCAGCACCTCCTTGACCCGCGCATCCATGTCGGACGAGGAGACCTTGCGCAACTTCAACCCGTAGGAGACGTTCTCCGACACCGTCATGTGCGGCCACAGGGCATAGTTCTGGAACACCATGCCGATACCGCGCTCGTGCGGGGGCACATCGTTGACCACGCGATCGCCGAACCGGATCTCCCCTTCGTCGGCGGCGTAGAAGCCGGCCAGGAGCCGGAGCAGCGTGGTCTTGCCGCATCCGGAGGGACCGAGAAGGGTGAACATCTCGCCTTCCTGGATGGAAAGGCTGACCGCATTGACCGCCGCCAGCGGCCCGAAGCGCTTGGTGAGATTCTCGACCGCGATGCGCATGATCCGGGCCGATGCTCGGTCGTTTTGGTTGTTAACGATATGAGGGGATACTCCCCTCATACTCCCCTGATTCAGGGGCTCTTTCGGTCAAACCGAAACAGCCTCTCATCACTTCCTTTTCAATTCTTCCGCGACGGACTCGATCTCCTTGCGGAACTGCGAGTTGACCTGCTCGTAGCGGGCCTGAGCCTTGTCGTCGTCGTATATGTTGGTCACCTCGACGTCGAAATAGGAGCGGATGCCGCCGGTGAACTCGACCGCCATTTCCGCCTGGGAACCGGGTTTGCCCTGGACGCGGTATTTCGGCGAGATCGGGAACACGCCTCGCTCCATGGCCACCCTCTGACCGCGTTCCGAAAGCATGAACTCGATGAAGGCGAGCGCCGCTTTGGGACGCTTGGAGCCCGCGAGGATGCCGATCGGCTCGGGCGTGATCCACGCGGTTTTCGGAGCAACGAACTTGATGTCGTGCCCGGCCAGGCGATCCTCGAACGCCATGTAGCTCGGCACCGCGAACCCCGCCGCGAACTCGCCCCTCGCAACGACCGAGGGCACGTCACGGCTGCGCGCGGTGAAGATGCCGGTGTTGCCGCCGAGGCGCTTGAGCCACGCCCAGCCCTTTTCGTCGCCGTCGCGCTGCAGGATCACCTCGTAGGTCGCGTGGCTGCTGGAAGAGCGCGTCGGCGCGCATTGCGCGACGTTGCCCTTCAACTTCGGGTTGAGCAGATCGTCCCAGTCCTTCGGCGGCTCGATGCCGAGCCGCTGATACACCCGCGGGTGATAGACCAGGCCGTAGGGCTCGAGAACGGTGCCGATCCAGTATCCCCTGGGGTCCTTGAGCGCAATGGGCTTGGGCTTGCCGATGCTGTCCGGGATCGAGTCGACGACGCTTTTCGGAAGGTCGAGCCTGGCCAGCAGCTTCTGCTCGGCGAGCTTGTCGAAGAGCGCGCTTTCGCCGCCCCAGAAAATGTCCGCCTCGGGCCTGCCCTTCCACTCGACGATGCGCCCGTAGGCGACCGGCGTGCCGGCCGCCAGGGCGCTCGTTTTCACATCGATGTTCCACTTTTCCTTCGCGTACTTGGCGAACTCGGCCAGCGCGGGGTCGGTGAGGGTCCTCGCGACCGGCGTGATGAGAACGAGCTCGCTCTCGATTTGCTGCGCGGCGGCGGGAACCGCCACTGCGAGAAGCGTTGTCAGGGCCACTGCAAACAGATTCGAGGCTCGGATCATGGCGTCCTCCCTAGGCGGAACGTGATTATAAGAGCAGTTCGCGCCCCTGTTAGAATTTTCCATGCGCTACGTTCTCGCCCTCGACCAGGGCACCACCAGTTCCAGGGCCATCGTGTTCGACGAGCGCGGGGCCGCGCGCGCCTCGGCGCAGAAGGAGTTCCGCCAGCACTTCCCGCGGCCGGGCTGGGTCGAGCACGACGCCCTGGAAATTCTCCGCACCCAGCTCGCGTGTGCGCGCTCGGCGCTGAAGAAAGCGAAGCTGGACCCGAAGCGCGTCACCGCGATCGGCATCACCAACCAGCGCGAGACCACGGTCGTGTGGGACCGCACCACCGGACGGCCGCTCCATCGCGCCATCGTGTGGCAGGACCGCCGCACCGCCGCGCGCTGCGACGAGCTCCGCGAGGCGGGGCACGAGCCGATGCTGCGCGCGACGACCGGGCTCGTGGCCGATGC